>NZ_JBFODM010000059.1:0-90620 GCF_040908325.1 Aeromonas sp. R4-1 | reverse complement strand
ATGGGGATAGTCTGTTGGGTATTAGCTGGTCAAGGATGGCGATCATACCTCAGAAGCCGCGCCACGCCTCGCTCATATGAGGGGATGGTTAAGGGGGAGAGCTACCCACAATGTTCCCAGCAACAGTAGAGCCTTCAACCCATAACGTCCCCGCACCTCACTGCTATTGCGGCCAAACAGCACCCTGACATTCCATCTTGCCACTTTCATTCTGCCTGCTCTCCACATAACTAAAACGGCCAGCCACTATCTGCAGATGTTAACTGGCGGACTTCAGAGATTTTTTAACTCGTTTGAGTGCCATCTGCCGCTTGAGCGGTGACAGGTAATCAATGAACAAGTTGCCATCCAGATGATCAATTTCATGCTGCATGACAATGGCCAAAAAATCGCTGCTCTCGATGGTGATCGGATTACCTTTTCGATCCAGTGCAGATACCACCACCGAGCTGTAACGCTCGACATCCGCGTAGTAATCCGGCACGGAGAGACATCCCTCTTGTCCAAGCACCTTTTCAATACCGCTTATCACTTGTGGATTAATCAAAACCAGCGGCTGATCCCTGCTCTCGGACAAGTCGATAATAACGACTGCCTCTTTGCGCCCGACTTGAGTCGCGGCCAAGCCAATCCCGTTTTCCGTCGCATACAGGGTCTCCAGCATGTCATCGATCAGCCCCTGTACGGCAGCGATATCCTCAACCCGCTCGGCCTTGAGCCTCAATTTGGGGTCGGGAGCCGTCAAAATATTCAAAATTGCCATCACAACTCTCCATTAACCACTTTTTTCAATCCGAGGTCACAGCCCAACGGCCGGGACATGGAGACAAACTCTTGATCCTCTTCGACCACGTTGTAACCAAGGCGCTCATAAAACCGTATCGCCCCATGGTTGTCTGTGAAACTGGACAAGGTGACCCGGCATTTCCCCTCACGCTCAGCCTCCTGATGAAGCCGTTCCATCACGGCAGCGCCAAGCTGCCGCCCCTGATACTGAGGGAAAATGATCAGCAGGTGAACATGCTGGGCATCCTCATATGGCTTGCTACATAACAGACCAATGCGCTCTCCCCCATGCAAAATCCACGAAAACCATTGCGGCAGATAGGAGCTGGTTAGTCGCTCGCGTTGAAATTGGTCATCCCAGCCAAAGAGCGCCTCAACATAGGGAAAAATCCCCTGTTTCACGGCAGTAAAGACCTGCTCAAATTCACTTTGCGGTACATCTACAAGTTCAATACCCATTATCGTCCTCCCTGCCTACCTCATATCGACGCGCTGATGGTCAGCACCATCTTTTGGTATGCCTTCCCGCGATAGCAGGTTATACCACTACCACTGAACTTGAGCCCAAATTAAATTCTCATTTGGATGTCTTATGGAGGGTGCGAATAAGCACCCTCCACAACGAAACTGAAAAATTTAGTTTATTAAATTCAAATGCTTACAAGGGCGCATTTTTATGTTTGGTGACTTATTCGCACCTTCCCTAGAGCACCTCTATTTTTACTTTGATAATCCCGTCGCGAATATTGCCGATGGTGCTAAAAGCCGATTTGGAGAGATCGATAATACGCCCGCTTTTAAAGGCACCACGGTCATTGACCTTGACCACTACGCTCTTGCCGTTGGCGAGGTTGGTAACCCGCACCATGACGCCAAAGGGCAACTCCATATGGGCGGCGCTATTGAGGTTGTTGCGATAGAGCTCGCCGCTGGCGGTCTTTTTGCCGTGATAGCGGTCGGCATAATAACTGGCATAGCCGGTTTCGCTATAGCCGCGCCAGCTGCCGCCGTGACTCTCGTCATAACGGCTGCTACAGGCGGCCAGCAGCAGGCAAAGAGATAACTGCAGCCCTTTCTGGATATGTTGCACCTTTCCCCTCTCCTCTCTTCTTTTCGCTATGCGCAATTTTTCTTCTTCGATGCGACCGGTGACGCTGGCGACACACTTGCAGGCGGGAGCTCTCACCTTGCCATAGATCCAAGGCACTCACCATGTTACTCGCCTTGTTGTCAGGCAGCAGCGACGGTGCGGCTACTTTGCCATATCTTCCATGTAAAAAGGGAGGCAAATGCCTCCCTTTCAACTAGTTACCGGTCATCCCGTGTCGGGATGGGCCAGAAACTTCTCAGGCAATCAGCTTGTCATCGGCGAAGCCGAAGCCACGCAGACCCACCACATGCACGTGCTCGTGCTTGCCCTGCACCTTGCGGATGAGCTTGTAGGTGGTGCCCTTCTCGGGGCTGATGTTCTCGGGCGCCGCGATAAGCAGCTGCATATCCTGCCGCTCGCACAGCTCGAACAGGGTGGCGATGGATTTGCCATCCAGACGGGCCGCTTCGTCGAGGAACAGCAGACGGCACGGGGCGATATCCTTGCCGCGTAGACGGCGGGACTCCTCCTCCCAGCTGATCAGTACCATCAACAGAATGGCCTGACCGGTACCGATCGCCTCACCGGTGGAGAGCGCGCCGCTCTCGGCACGCAGCCAGCCATCGGCCCCGCGCTGCACCTCGATCTCCAGCTCCAGATAGTTGCGATAGTCGAGCAGCACGTCGCCCATCACCTGATAGCTGCGATCCCCCTGCTCGATCTGCGGATTGAGGCGCTGGAACAGCTTGGCCATCGCCTCGGAGAAGCTGAGCTCCTTGTCGGCGAACAGATCGTTGTGCATGGCGGTTTGATCGGCCAGCGCCGTCAGCAGACGGGTGTGGGCCTCGCGGATATTGACGTTGAGGCGCACCCCGCGCACCAGACCGAAGGCGATGTTCTGCAAGCCCTGATTGAGCACCCGGATGCGGTTCTGCTCGCGGCGGATGATGTTGGTGATCTTGGCCGCCACCTCGTGGGAGGAGAGCGACAGATGGGTTTCCCGCTGCTTGAGCTCGTCAGCCAGACGGGCCAGCTCGATCTCCATCTCCTCGATCGCCTCGACAGGATCATCGGAGCGGATGATGTCGTTGCGAATGCGATCTTTAAGGTAACGGTAGACCTGCACGTAGAAGGCGACCTTCTGCTCGGTGCTGCGGTTGCCCTCGGAGAGACGCAGCGCATCGCGCAGGGCCTCGTCGTGGGCCACCGCCACCCGCAGGGCGCCGAGGGCCTTGTCCGACATGGAACGCAGCTCGTCGCTGTCAAGGTACGCCAGCTCGCGCTTGTTGAGGCGCTTCTCGACGTCGGTCTCCCGAGCCAGTCGCACCACCCGCGACCAGCTCGCCTTGTGACCCACCAGAGATTTACGGGCGCTGTAGTAATCCTTGCCTTCCAGCTTGAGACGACCGCCGAGGGATTCGATCTCGCGCTTGGTTAACTGCAGCTGGGCCTCGGCGCTGGTGCGACGGGAACGGGTGCGGATCAGCAGCTCTTCGATCTCTTTCTTGTGGGCGCGCGCCTTCTCTTCCATATCGTCAGAGAGGGTCAGCCCCATGGCTGCCAGCTCCTGCTCAAACTCGGTCAGGGTCTGGCGCTTGGCCTCGACGCTGGAGTTCAGCGCAGTGCGCAGCTGCAACGCCTCGGTGTGGCGCTGGGCAATCTGCTTGTGCTGCTCGCCAGCGGTGCGGGCGGCAAGCTCGGCTGCTTTCAGCTTCTCTTTGAGTCGCTCGCTCATCTCGGACGCCTTGCCCAGCAGGTCTTGTGCATCCTGATAGGCAAAGTGCGGCAGACGGGCCACCAGCTGATCGAGGGCGTAGCAACGGCGCTTCTGCTCGGCCAGCAGGTCGCTCACCTCATCGTAAGCTGCCTGCAGCGCGGCCAGATCCTGCGGATCCTGACGCAGCACCTGCACCATGGTTTCCAGTTTATCCAGCGACTTGCCGTGCTTGGCGATAAAGGCTTCGGCCTGTTTTAGCGCTTCCACATCGGCGTGAGCCGCCTCGAGACGGGCCGCCAGCTCAGTCTCGGCAAACAGGTGGGCAAAGGGCAGCATCCCCTGCACCAGCTGGATATGGCGAGTCAGCTGGGCTGCGGCCGCTTTGGCATCACTCAGCTGCTTGTCGCACTCGCCGATGGCTCCTTGCAGCGCGCGCAGCTCGGCCTGCTTGGCCTGCACTTCGGCTTCGGGGTCGGGGCGGAAGGCGATATCCAGATGCTGACCGATAAAGTCGCGGAAGTGACCGTAGAGACGGTGGTACTTCTGCTGCTCGAAAGCGGCCTTGGCGTAACCCTCGATGAGCCCTTCGCGTTCAAGGTCGAGTTGCTCGATCCGCTTTTCACGGGCGGCGCGACCAAACAGCGGTAGCTCGGGATAGCGTGAGAAGCGCACCTGACGCTTGCTGGTGCGCACCAGCACGGCGTCCCCCAGCTCGTCCGCTTCCACGAGATCCTCGTCAAAGGAGTCGGGGTTGCCCTGAATCAGGTAGATATCTTCCGGGCAATCTTCCAGCTTTTTCAGCCGCTCGATGGCGCCTTCGAGGTCGAGCACCACTAGGGCGCTGCGAGCCGGGCCGTAGAGCGCGGAGTAGTAAGGGGCATCGTCGATGGAGATATCGTCATAGACATCGGAGAGCAGCACGCCCCCCACCTGCTCGGCGATGCGGGCAAGACGGGGATCCGCTTCGCCAGCACCCAACTGCAGGTTGCGAATTTGCAGCTCCAGCGCCTGTTTCTGCGCCGCGATGCGGTTGCTCTCCTGCTCGAACTCGCGCTCCTTGTCGAGCACAGTCTGCATACCGGCCGAAAGCTCTTCGGCGGTGGCGAGCGGCAAACCGCTCTGCTCGCGCAGCTGCTCGAGCTTCTCGAACGATTTCAGCCAGCGCGGCGCCAGCTTGGTCAGCTCCGCAATATCACGGCCCAGCTGGGTGCCCTGATGCTCGAGGCTGGCGCGGCGCTGGTTCACCTCCGCCTGCTGCTCGGAGAGCTCCTCCTGACGGGTGCGCTGGGCTTCGAGGAAGATCTCCAGCTCGTCGCTGCTGGCAATCAGCTGGCCAGAGGCCTGCTGCAGCTCGTCACGCAGCTTGAAGAGGCTCTTCTGGCTTTCGCTCTCTTTCTCGAGGCGAGCCAGCGCTGCGCGCAGCCCCTGCCCCTGCGCGATGCGAGCCTTGTCTTCGATGTGACGCTTGAGCAGCGCCTGGGCTGTGGGCCAAGCGGCCTCGCGCACTGTTTCCGGAGCGATGCTGAGCAGCAGCGCCAGCGCCGCTTCGTGCTCGGCCACTGCCGCCTTGGCCAGTGCCAGCTGTTGCTCGGCCCCCAGCACCCGGCTGGTGAGGCTCTGCTCGGCTGCGCGGAACTGATGCAGGGTGTCGCTCGCCTGTTCGGCGGTCAGCCCCGGCAGCTCGCACTGCTCGCGAGCAGCATCGAGGGCCTGCACCGCCTGACGATACTGGATGGCGCGGGTCTGCTGGATATCGAGCGCCTGCTGGTAGTCGGCCAGCTGGGTCTTGAGGCTGTCTACCTCGGCCTGCGCCAGCTCCTTGCGCTCTTCCACCTCCAGCAGTTGGCCATGGATCTCTTCCACTACCGCCTGCTGCTGTTCGAGTTTGTCAGAGAGATCCGCCAGATCGGCGCGGTACATCTCGATCTTCTTCTGCAAGCTGACGGCCGCCATCACCTTGGCCAGATGCTCGGAGGCAGACTCCAGCTCGTCGGTCAGCAGTTTCTCGCGGTTGGTGAGCTGCTCCACCTCATCCGCCAGATAGATGGCGCGCTGCTTCTCTTCGGCCAGAATGCGGCGCTTGTCGGCCAGCTCCTGGCGAGCCTTGAGGGCCAGCTCGGAGAGGCGGCTCTTCTCGGCGGCATTGCGCACATAGTCAGCGGCCACATAGTGGGTAGTCTCGGTGATCAGGTTCTTGAACAGATCCCGCTGACCCTGGGTCTCCTTGATGGCCTCCAGCGTGCGGCGGTTTTCATAGATGGCCGCCTCCATGTCTGCAAACGCCTTGCGCACCCCGGAGTTCTCCGGCAGCAGGTATTCGCGCAGGGAACGGCTGATGGACGAGGAGATACCGCCGTAGAGAGAAGCTTCGATCAGGCGATAGAACTTGCCGCGATCTTTTTGATCACGCAGCTTCTTCGGGGTGATGCCGAACTCGAACATGAAGTTGTGATAGTCGGTCACCGTATTGAATTTGGCGACTTTCAGCGCCCCCAGCTCGGCGGCCGCCCCTTTCAGGTCGGTAAAGGCACGTACCCGCCCCTTGCCGCCATCGAGCTTCTCCAGCAGCAGATCGGTCGGTGCCAGATTCTCCGGCACATCCACCAGCGCAAACGGGGTGATGTTGACCTTGTTGTCGCGGTTGGCCACCTGCTCGAGGTGGACGCCGACCCAGATCCGCTGCTCGCGGCTGTTCATCACTTCCAGAAGTGAGTAGCAGTGGCCGCGCTGCAGTTTGCCGTAGAGCCCCTTGTCACGGGAGGCGCTGCTCGATCCCGCTTCCGTGGTATTGCGGAAATGGAGCAGTGACTGGTCGGGGATGAGCGCCGCGATAAAGGCCGCCATGGTGGTGGACTTGCCCGCGCCGTTGCCGCCGGAAAGGGTGGTGACCAGCTGGTCGAGATCGAAGGTACGGGCAAAGAAGCCGTTCCAGTTGACCATGGTCAGGGATTTGAACTTGCCTCGCACCGGTTATACCTCCAGATCCAGTTGTTCTTCATCGAGATCCGCCTCGATGTCATCAAAGAGCGAGTCGCTGCTCGGCATTTCGTCGTCGTGGAAGATGGCTTCACCCTCCTGGATCATCCGCAGCTGAACGGCGCGCGGATCTTCATCGGAACGCACATCGGCGGCGAAACGGAACACCGATTCGTTGACCCGGAATTTATCCCCGTTGCCAAGGGCGGTGATCATGCCAAGGCGACGCAGACGGCGCATGGAGGTACGGATCTTTTCGAGCAGCTTCTTCTTGTCGAGATCGGTACCGCCGGAGCGGCTGTTGACCATCCGCAGCAGCTGCTTCTCGTCGGCGAGGCTCAGCACCTCCTCCTGCAGTTCGGCCATGGCGAATACCCCTTCCGAGGCCAGACGATCCGGGCTCAGGTAGAGGTAGCAGAGCACCTTGCCCACCAGCATATCGAGCTCGGAGAGCACAGTGGTGCCGATGTCGGAGCTCGGGCGCGGGCGCAGGTAAAAGAAGCCTTCCGGCGCCTTGATCAACTCCACCTGATAGCGGCCGTAGAAGATCTCCAGCTCGCTGTGATATTCGACCAGCGCCGAATGCTGCTCGAACTCGTCGGCACTGATGTGGCGACCCGAGCGCAAGGCGGTGTCGATGCGCGGAAACAAGGGGTTGGCAATCGCCTCTGCAAGCCGCAGCGGCAAGGGAAACTCAGTATTGATCAATGACATAGGCCTGAACCTTGGATCCAGCTTGGTTAATGGGTTTCCATGCGGGTTGGCGATGCAGTTCGCGCTCGCCGCTGGCATGGCCCAGGCGCACGGCCTGGTCGATCAGAAGACGCGCCACATCGAAGTGGGCATGAGCTGGGTAGTCCAGCAGGTATTCCCGCAGCACGTCGGCCAAGTCCAGCTGCTGCCCCTGCTCGGGGTAGCGGGCCAGATAGCGCTCGATGCGCTCGGCCAGCTCCTGGTTGATGTCCACCATCTCGACGTACTCCATCTCGAGGGGCACCTCACCGGTCACCTCCTCGTCGTGGATGGCGATGGTTTCGTCGCGCAGCTCCAGCAGACGGGGCTCTTCGGCCACCCGCAGCTGCCAGTTGTGCTGCTCGAAGTTGCGGATGGACTCGCGCAGCCGCTGGCTGAAGGCACGGTTCTTGTCCATGTCGATGGCGTTGCGGATAAATTTGTGGACATGTCTGTCGTAGCGGGACCAGAGCTCGATGCACTGCTGACCCCAGCTGGTGATGACGTCAAGACGACCTTGCAAGGCGTGAGTCAGCTCCTCGACGTGGAACAGATCGTCGCGCCCCTGCGCCGCTTCCTGAATGTTGAGCAGCCCCGCTTGCAGGCGGTGGCCGGCAGCGTCCAGGGTATCCTGCAGCTCGCGCAGGGTCTGGCCGGTCTCGTGCAGCAGCTTTTCGCAGCTGTGAATGGCATCGACCCAGTTCTGGGTCAGCAGGGCCGCGATTTCGCTCTTGACCTGATTCTGCTGCTCATCCATGGCGCGCTGGGTGAGATCGATCCGCCCCAGCGTCTCTTCCAGCGAGAAGGTGAGGCGCGGCAGCACCTCGGCATCCCACTGTTCACGGGTGTTGGTCTCGAGCGCCGCCTTGCGGGCGGTGTCGAGCTCGGCAGCAAGGTGTTCGAGCAGGATGGAGAGCTTGATGGAGTCAACCTGACGCTGATCCATAAAGAAGTCGACGATGCTCACGCCCAGGCGCGACAGGCGGTAGAGGCTCTCCCCCGCCACCATGTCGGTGTTGAAGCGCGACAGCAGCTGCTGGCGAATGAGATCGTTGATGGCGTTGTTGGCGCGACCGGTGAGGGTCTCGTCCATCTGGCCGAAGGCGCTGCTGACATAGCCAAAGGCATCGTGCAGCGCCGCTTCCGACAGGTCCGACTCATCTTCGGACAGGGTCTTGATTGCAATCAGAAAGGCCAGCCGGTCGGTTGGCAGGCTCAACGCCAGCCCCTCCTGCCTGACCCACCCTACTAGCTCCGGCAAAGAACGCTCTGGCAGGGTACGGGATGTACTCATCATGATGTTGTCATCTCGTTGTTGTATTGGGCGCAAAATCGTGCGCGCGGCTACATCCGGTAGCATCGAAAACATGGTTCACATCGACGTGAACCGCGAGCAATCAGCTGGCCGGCTTCTGGGCCATCACATGGATATAGCGACCGAGGGCGACAAAAGGCTCCTGACGGCAATATTGCTGCTCCATGGCCAGCAGATCGTCGAACTTCTCCACCTGATCCTGCTTGTGACGCATATAGTCGTGGATCACCCGCACCCCGGTCTTGCCGATGATGCGCAGCCCCCCGCGACCAATCCAGTCATAGACCTGCTCCGGCAATTGGGGATTGGTGGGTGTAAGCGCAGTCTGCCGCTTCTTGCGAAGGCCAAGGCGCACATAGTCAAAATTGCCCACCACCAGGCTCTGGAACAGCAAACCATGACGGTTGTAGAAAAGCAGCGACAGTATGCCCCCGGCATTGACGAAAGGGAACAGACCCAGCAAGGTCTGGCGCGGCTCGGCGAGCCACTCCAGCACCGCATGGCAGAGCACCAGATCAAAGGTCCCGGTCACGTGTTGCTTCAGATCCTGAATGGGGCAATGGATGAGACGGATTTTGTCTTCCAGCCCCTTCTCGGCGATCTGGCTGCGGGCCAGTTCCAGCATTTCTGCTGACAGATCGCACAGCTCCACCTGATGGCCCATGGCCGCCAGCTTCTGGGCGAAATAGCCAAAACCGCCCCCCGCATCGAGGATGCGCAGCGGTCGGTTGCCAAGGCGGGCCAGGCAGGCTTCGATGTCGCTCCAGACAATGGTGGTGCGGATGCGCCCCTTGGTGGAGTCGTAAATGTTGCGGGCGAACTTGTCGGCGCGCCCGTCAAAACTCTGATCGTGCTTCAAGGAGAAACTCAACATTAGCGCCACAGGGTTGTGGCCATCCCAAAAAAGAGAGGTATTCTGTCACATCCCGAATTTGCTGAAAACTCAAGGAAGTGTCTGCCGTGTTTGTGCTCAAAAAGTGGCTGGGTCAGCTATTGATGCCGCTCCCCTTCTCCCTCTCCCTGCTGCTGGTCGCCCTGCTGCTACTCTGGTTCACCCGTTTTCAGAAAACTGGCAAACTGCTGGCCACTCTCTCGCTGCTCATTGTGGCGCTGATGGGGATGCGGCCGGTGAGCTATGAACTGGCCCGCGGGCTGGAGCAGACCTTCCCGCCGTTCGAGGTGAGCCAGCATCCCAACATCGATGCCATCGTGGTGCTCGGCAACGGTCATGTCAGCGATCCGGCGGTACCGATGCGCAGTTGGCAGAACAATATCGCCCTGGCCCGCACTCTCGAAGGGGTGCGCCTCGCCCAGGCCTATCCCGAAGCCGAACTGGTTTTCTCCGGCTATGTGTCGGGGGATCCCCTCTCCAATGCCGAGGTCAATGCCCGGATGGCCGAGAGCCTCAGCATTCCCCGTTCGCGGATGACGTTGTTTGAAAACAACAAAGACACTCATGATGAGGCGGTCAGTATCAGCCGACATCTGAAAGGAAAAGAGGTGGCGCTGGTCAGTTCAGCAACCCACCTGCCGCGCGCCATGGCCCTCTATCAAGGTCAGGGACTCAATGCCGTGCCGGCCCCCACCGACTACACCGCCAAGCAGAGCCAGGTACCCCAGCCCCTCTACAGTTATTTACCCAAAGGGCGTTATTTGATGTATTCCGAAGCTGCCATCCACGAATGGATTGGGGTATGGTGGGCTCGCTTGCGGGGGCAGGTTAACGAATGAGCGATCAAGCGTTTCATTCCTGATTTGGATCAGGAAAGCGAAAAAAAATTACGTCATTTGCCGCCGGGTCAGCTATCTTGGGCTCGGTTCAATTCATATAATGTCGCGCAATCAAATGCCTAGGAGATATACAAGATGAGACAGCACCTGGTAATGGGTAACTGGAAACTGAACGGCACCAAAGCTTCTGTAGAAGCTCTGATCAAAGGACTGACCCCGGCTGCTGCCGCTCATCCTTCTGTACAAGTCGCCGTCTGCCCGCCGGTTATCTTTTTGGGTCTGGTTGAGCAACTGACCGCTGGCAGCAAGATTGCCTACGGTGCCCAGAACGCTGACGTTCACGAGTCTGGTGCCTTCACCGGCGAAAACGCCCCCTCCATGCTGAAAGCCTTTGGTTGCACCTACTCTCTGGTCGGCCACAGCGAGCGTCGTACCCTGCACGCAGAGACTGACGACGTGGTTGCAGCCAAGTACGAAGCGATCCAGAAAGGCGGCCTGATCCCGGTTCTGTGCATCGGTGAAACTCTGGAGCAGTTCGAAGCCGGCGTGACCAAGAACGTGGTTGAGACCCAGCTGAAAGCCGTTATCGACCGTTGCGGCATCGCCTCATTCAACAACGCCGTTATCGCTTACGAGCCGGTATGGGCCATCGGTACTGGCAAGACTGCCACTCCGGAGATCGCTCAGTCCGTCCACGCTCACATCCGTCAGTACCTGGCCGGTTTTGATGCCGCCGTTGCTGCCAAAGTACAGATCCTGTACGGCGGTTCCGTCACTGGCGCCACTGCAGCCGACCTGTTCGGTCAGCCGGACATCGACGGTGGCCTGGTCGGTGGTGCGTCCCTGAAAGTGGACGATTTCTCCCAGATCATCGCTGGCGCTGCCAAGTAATCCTGATTACGGCAAAGAGAGGGGCTCGTCCCCTCTCTTGTATCGCTTTTCCTATGGTGGCCCCCGCATTCCATATGAAAGCCGATATAGTAAAAGTGGCTTGTCTATTTAAACATTCGTATTTGACAACTCAGATCCAGAGGCACTCATGACCAAACAAATCAAACGTATTGGTGTTTTGACCAGTGGTGGCGACGCACCGGGTATGAACGCAGCCATTCGCGCCGTGGTTCGCGCCGGTTTGCATCATGGCCTGGAAGTTTACGGTATTTATGATGGCTACCTCGGTCTGCACCAGGATCGCATCGTCAAGCTGGAGCGTCACAGCGTTTCCGACGTGGTGAACCGTGGTGGTACTTTCCTCGGCTCCGCCCGTTTCCCTGCCTTCAAAGACCCCGCAGTGCGCGCCGAAGCGATCGAAAACCTGAAAAAACACGGTATCGATGCGCTGGTCGTCATCGGTGGTGACGGCTCCTACATGGGTGCCAAGAAGCTGACCGAAGAGGGTTTCCCCTGCATCGGCCTGCCGGGCACCATCGACAACGATATCGCCGGTACCGACTTCACCATCGGCTTTGATACCGCTCTAAACGTGGTGGTTGACGCCATCGACCGCCTGCGCGACACCTGCAGCTCCCACCACCGTATCTCCGTGGTCGAGATCATGGGCCGCCACTGTGGCGATCTGGCCATGTCCGCCGCCGTTGCCGGTGGTGCCGAATATGTGATCGTACCGGAAGTAGCCTTCGACAAAGAGAAGCTGCTCAAGCAGATCAAGGAAGGCGAAGCCAAGGGCAAGAAGCACGCCATCATCACCATCTGCGAACACGTAACCGACGTGAATGCGCTGGCCAAGGACATCGAAGCCCTGACCGGTCGTGAAACCCGCGCCACCATCCTGGGCCACATCCAGCGTGGCGGTGCCCCGACTGCCCGTGACCGCATCATGTCCAGCCGTATGGGTGCTTACGCCGTTGAGCAGCTGCTCGCTGGTCACGGTGGTCGCTGCGTCGGTATCCAGCGCAACGAGCTGGTACACCACGACATCATCGACTGCATCGAGAACATGAAGCGTCCGTTCGATCAGGAGCTGTACAACCTCTCCACCACCCTGTTCTAAGCCACGCGGCTTTTAACCGGCTGTTGATGACAAAAACCCTCCATCGGAGGGTTTTTTAATATCTTACAAAAACGGGGGCATCGGCACGCTGTGTGGCCCTCACTATACGGGTTGCCTGATTACCAACCCTTGCGCCATCTGACTGATCACCAGCCTTCCTCTCCTCACAGCAACCGGCATCAGCCTACGAACAGAGTTCCGGTATTGTCGTGGATGTGTTTTATTACTGCGAACCGGATTGCGTTGACCTGCGCTCTGTCGCCCCTGAAACGAGCTTGTTCAGCCTCCTCGTCATACGCCGCTTTTTATATGTCAATCTTGTAGAAGGGATTCAGATATCTTACCCAACCATGCTCCGGCTCTGATCTCGTATTGCAATCACATGACTCACGCAGGTGCACCGGCCACGCAGATCGCTGCTCGCGCCCAGCCCAGCCCAGCCCAGCCCAGCCCAGCCCAGCCCAGCCCAGCCAGAGAATACTCCTCTGGCCTATTGCGCACCTCACTCTTGCTGTGGCCATGTCTATTCCGAGGCCGACGGGAAAATTGGCGGTGATAAAACAGCCAGTTGCCACTCTGTATCCCCCCGATGTACGGCTCTCATCCCTATGAACCCCGTGTATTGCTGTAAAAATGCGGAGACTCTGGACTGATAAAGTGATGGTGTGACAAGGGTTGGCAACCAGACTCTCTCCATAGACTTCTTTTGGATGGGCTATCTACGTCAGGAGTCGTCAAATCATTGCCTCGCACACTTTTTATGGCCTCAATGACACTATTACGAGGGTGAAAACTTATAAAATGCCATTTGAGCTCCATACAGAACCCCTCACAAAACCGACCAGCAGCTCATCAACTGATTGAATTTAAATGAAATAACCATAAAAACAGAATCTTGAATGCCTGACCTGCCATGGCAGGTGATAAAATCAGCTCAATATGACAAAAATAGCCATCTCAACCAACCACGAACATAAAGCAGTTATTTTATCAACTTACACCTTGTTTTACCCCCTTGTTATGGTATCTTGACTGCATCAACCAACAACTTAGGGAGAGAAAAATGAAAGAGTTTGTCGTTACTGCCGTTTTCACGGTGTTTTTCACCCTGGTTGCTGTCTCTCTGCCCTCACTGTCACAGTTCTGAGCCGGATAGAGAGGCATCAATCCGGACCGACTCTCTTTGCCATGTCTGTTTAATCGCCATCAACTGGCGCTTTTCAGTAATAATGCCGAGATGGTCAACATAGATATGATTTCATCACGTTGACGCTGTTTCTTTCACCACAAGGGTGTAACCAGGATGGTTTAACCATATGGCCTGATGGAGTAGAACCAGCAGCAGATCATATCCTAGGGGAGCAAGGCTCCCCTTTTTGTTACCCGCCGTTTGACAATCCCCTACCCCGGCATCTACAACAGGCCGGTTGACGCCATACGGCCCATGCCCACAACTGATGTTTTCCCCTCCTGTACTCTCCATTCAACACAGCTACATCCGTCAGCAATCTCTTGTGCACACCTTTGCTCTGATACTTGTCCGGCAGATATAAAAAAGCCCCCGCCATCATGGCAGGGGCTCGCGTTACGCAGTGTCAGCTTAGGGCTGTTATATCTCAGTCCAGCTCAAAGCAGTTATGCCTTGTTCCAGCGCTCTGGGTCATATTCCGGGCTGAAGCGGTCAACAATGACAGCACAGGCCGCATCGCCGGTGATATTGAGGGAGGTGCGGATCATGTCGAACAGACGATCCAGCGCGAACAGCAGCGGCAACCCTTCAATGGGGATCCCGGCCGCCAGCAGCACGGCAACCACCAGGAAGCTTGGGCCCGGCACACCGGCCTGGCCGATCGCCCCCAGAGTGGAGGTCACAATGATGGCCGCCCAGGCACCGACGCTCAGATCGACGTTGTAAACCTGCGCGAAGAAGATGGCGACCAGACCGTAATAGATGGCGTTGCCGCTCATATTGATGGTGGCCCCCAGCGGCAACACGAAGGAGGCGGTCGCGTTGGTCACTTTCAGATCATGCTCGCAGGTCTCCATATTGACCGGCAGGGTCGCCATGGAAGAGGCGGTGGAGAAGGCCACGATCTGCGGCTTCTTCATGGCAGAGAGGTACTTCATTACCGGCGTGTTGGAGAACATCATCACCAGCAGCGGATAGACCACAAAGCCGAAGATGAGGATGGCAGCCACATAAACCACGAACAGCTTGAGTACCAGGGTCAGCACGTCGAAGCCATAGGTACCGATGGCTTCCGCCATCAGACCGAACACCCCGAGCGGCGCGATGATCATCACCTTGTTGATCATCCAGACGAAGGCATCCACCAGGGTATTGAGCCCATCGACCAGTGGCTTGGCCCGCTCGCGCGGCTGTTTGGCCAGCGCAATGCCGAGGAACATGCAGAACACCAGGATCTGCAGGATGTTCGCTTCGTTGAGGGAGTTGAAGACGTTGGTGGGGATCATGCCAAGCAAGGTGGCGACTGCATCCGGCAGCGCCCCTTTATCGGCGTAGTCACCACCAAACATGGAGGCGACGGAAGCGAAATCGACCCCGACACCCGGTTTGAAGATCTGCCCCATTACCAGTGCCAGCAACACGGCCAACGCTGAGGTCACGAGGAAGAAGGCCAGCGTCGCCGCACCGATCTTGCCCGCAGCCGGGCTGGCGCCCAGATTGGCGGCGCCGGAGAGGATGGCAACCGCCACCAGCGGGATCACCAGCATCTTGATCAGCTGGATAAACAGGGTACCGAGCGGTGCAAACACGGTGGCTTGTTCACCCATGAACGCGCCGACCACTGCGCCCAGTACCATGGCGACCACAACCTGGAAGCCGATGTTTTTAATGAGTCCTTTAGTTAACACAATATGTTCCTTTATGTAGCAAAATTCACACTTTTCCCAGTGCAATTAACCAAACAGGGGAATGAGCGGCTGCCCATTCCCCTGTTTGCGCGTGTTATCTCACATTTAATTGCTGTTTTAAATCAGCAAATCATTAACCTTGGCTATTAATAAGTTTGCGACAAAGTGAAGATTCAAAGCGGTCTCGGCGATTTTTACCTCATCCCCCATGACAACTGGCAAAAGATTGTGCTAGTTTGGCTGCACAAACGTACATACAGGGATGTAAAGATGCTGAAAGTTAACGAGTATTTCGACGGAAATGTAAAATCCATCGGTTTCGAACAAAAAGGCGAGAAATCAACTGTCGGGGTGATGAACGCCGGTGACTACCTGTTCAACACCGCCGCCCCCGAACGGATGACAGTGATCAAGGGCGCCCTCACCATCCAGCTGGCTGATGAAGATGAGTGGCACACCTACAGCCAGGGTGAATCCTTCCTGGTGGCCGGTCACTCCTCCTTCAAACTGGAAGTGAAAACTCCCACTGCCTATCTGTGCGAATTTCTCGACTGATCAGGCCGGTTGAAGGGGATCAGCCCCTTCAACCTTCTTGGGCAATCCCCAGCCCCATTATCTGTGTCCATGTCACAGCACCGCACATCCCCGCTTTCCATCCACGTCAAAAATCCTAGAATAAACAGACATAAACCATCACCGGATTGATGTCATGATCAGCGTGTTTGACCTGTTTTCCATCGGAATTGGCCCCTCCTCTTCCCATACTGTCGGCCCCATGCGTGCCTCCTATGCTTTCGTCCAGCAGCTCAAACTGCAAGGGCATCTGCAACAAGTCACGCGGGTCGAAGTAGAGTGTTACGGCTCGCTGGGCCAGACCGGCAAAGGGCACGGTACCGGCAAGGCAATCATTCTGGGGCTATCCGGCTTTGAACCGGAATCGGTCGATATCGATGCCATACCCGCCATTCTGGCTCGAGTGGAAAAGGAGCAGAGCCTGCAGCTGGCAGGCGAACAACCAAGCCATTTTCCCCGCACCGGTGCCATCATCTTCAACCGCCGAAAAACCCTGCCGGCCCACACCAATGGCATGACTCTGCGGGCCTTTGATAAAGAGGAAAACCTGCGCTTCAGCCAGACCTACTACTCCATCGGGGGCGGCTTCATCATTGAAGAGAGCCACTTTGCCACCGCCAAAGAAGAGGCCGCCAAGTCGGATGCCGAACATCCGGTCCCCTACCCGTTCGACAGCGGCGCCCAGTTGCTGGCCCACTGTCAGGAGAGCGGCCTCTCCATCTCGGTGCTGATCCTGGCCAATGAGCGGGTATTTCGCAGCGATGAGCAGATAAAAGCGGGGCTGCGCAAGATCTGGCAGGCGATGCAGGGCTGCGTCGAGCGAGGTTGCAAGAGCGAAGGGGTGCTGCCGGGCGGCCTCAAGGTTCGGCGCCGCGCCCCGGGGCTGTTCCGCCAGCTAAGCTGCGAGACCAACTTCAACAAGGATCCGCTGATGGTGATGGAGTGGGTCGATCTCTTTGCGCTGGCGGTCAACGAGGAGAACGCCGCCGGTGGCCGGGTGGTGACCGCCCCCACCAATGGCGCCGCGGGCATCATTCCCGCCGTGCTGCACTACTACGATCGCTTCGTTCACAAGGTGGATGACGAGACGCTGATCCGCTACTTCCTCACCGCGGCTGCCATCGGCATCTTATATAAGAAGAACGCCTCCCTCTCCGGGGCCGAAGTGGGCTGTCAGGGTGAAGTTGGGGTTGCCTGCTCCATGGCGGCTGGCGCGCTGACCGAACTGCTGGGGGGTAGTCCGGCCATGGTGGAGAACGCCGCCGAAATAGGCATGGAGCACAATCTCGGCCTCACCTGCGATCCCATCGGCGGACTGGTGCAGGTGCCCTGCATCGAGCGCAACGCCATGGGGGCGGTCAAGGCGATCAATGCCGCCCGCCTCGCCCTGCGCGGCACCGGTGAGCACAAGGTGTCGCTCGACAAGGTGATCAAGACCATGTGGGAGACCGGCAACGACATGAAGACCAAATACAAGGAGACGGCCCGTGGCGGCCTCGCCGTTAACATTACCGAATGTTAAAAAACGGCAAATGACTCCATTTGGTTCCGAAATGCCCGGCATCGCCGGGTATTTTTATGGGCAAACGCTTAACAAAATGGATAAGCACAAAAATAAATTTTATACTCGCGCCTCAGATTCAACAAAAATAGATCTATTTCAACTTTTTTTAGGTCTGGAGCCGTTACACTACGGTTATCTGGTTCTGTGACCTGCGCTGACAAGCGCGTTCCATGGATCTCCCAAATTTCTGTGAGTGGGCATGCCGCCCCCTTCTACCCTGAGGTAATAGTGACATGATCAGCGTTTTTGATATCTTCAAAATCGGTGTAGGCCCCTCTTCTTCCCACACTGTTGGCCCGATGAAAGCGGCCAAACAGTTTGTTGACGAGCTGCGCGCGGGCGGCAAGATCCGCGATGTAACCCGGATCAATGTCGATGTTTACGGCTCCCTCTCCTGGACCGGCAAAGGCCACCATACCGACACCGCCATCATCATGGGCCTGGCTGGCAACCTGCCGGAAAATGTCGATATCGATGCCATCCCCGAGTTTATCTCCCGTGTTGAGCAGACCGAGCGCCTGCCGATCGGCCTGCACTGCCACACCGTCAGCTTCCCGCGTGACGCCATGGTATTCCACGACGAAGCCCTGCCGCTGCACGAAAACGGCATGAAGCTGACTGCCCTGATCGAAGATGAAGTGGTCTATAGCAAGACCTACTACTCCATCGGTGGCGGTTTCATCGTTGACGAAGAGAACTTCGGCAAGGCTGACAGCGGCGACATGTCCGTACGCTATCCGTTCAAGAGCGCAGCCGAGCTGGTTGCCCATTGCAGCCAGACCGGTCTCTCCATCTCTGCCCTGATGATGGAAAACGAGAAGTGCTTCAACACTCCGGAAGAGATCTACAAGAAGTTCGGCAAGATCTGGAACACCATGCGTGAAGGTATCGAGCGCGGCTGCCGTACCGAAGGTGTTCTCTCCGGCCCGCTGCGCGTACCCCGTCGTGCCGCACCGCTCTACCGTCAGCTCAACACCAACGAGAACCTCTCGAGCGATCCGATGAACATCGTTGACTGGGTCAACATGTTCGCTCTGGCCGTGAGTGAAGAGAACGCTGCCGGTGGCCGCGTGGTCACTGCACCGACCAACGGCGCTGCCGGTATCATCCCAGCCGTACTGGCTTACTACGACAAGTTCATCCAGCCGGTTGGCCGCGACGAATACACCCGCTTCTATCTGGCTGCTGGTGCCGTCGGCATCCTCTACAAGATGAACGCCTCCATCTCCGGCGCCGAAGTGGGCTGTCAGGGTGAAGTGGGTGTCTCCTGCTCCATGGCCGCTGCCGGTCTGACCGAGCTGATGGGCGGTAGCCCGGAGCACGTCTGCGAAGCTGCCGAGATCGGCATGGAACACAACTTGGGTCTGACCTGTGATCCGGTTGCCGGTCAGGTACAGGTGCCTTGCATCGAGCGTAACGCCATCGCAGCCATGAAAGCGGTCAACGCCTCCCGTATGGCCCTGCGTCGTACCTCCAAGCCGCGCGTCTCCCTGGACAAGGTGATCGAGACCATGTACATCACCGGCAAGGACATGGACTCCAAGTACCGTGAAACCTCCCGTGGCGGTCTGGCCATCAAGGTGATGCAGGTTGCTTGCGAATAAATAAGGGTTGCGACCCTCATCTGAACAAAGGCGGGATATCCCGCCTTTTTTATTGCCCGAATGGGATGCAGGGCACTTATACCGGCATACCGACCATTTCACTGTAGGGCGTTGCTGATATACCCCTGCTACGCCACCACAATGCGGATTGCTTTTTCTGAATGCCTCTCTGATGAGATACCTTGATTAACTCGTCTCAGTGGATTGGAAGCGACGTTCTGCCCCTGCCAGTAACATTTACCCGCTATCTTGCCCCGGTCACGATTCCACAACTAATCGATATCGAGATGCCCCCTCAGCTCAATATCCCTCCTTTGGTCATACCCTTGTTTGGCAAGACGCGGTTACCGCTCACCCTGCGGATTATCACGCCGCCACATTGATTGCCTCCTATGTGGCACTTTCGTGATCAGGGCAAACAATCAAGTACACAAACAGGGGGTTAGTTCATCATTTTGGCCACAGCGCATCGCGCAAACTGGTTTTAGCACAGTTATCACCGCCCTCTTTACTCCCTATTTGATGTAAAACGCATCGAGCAGTGGAGGCCAAAAGCGCCCCAAGGAAGAGGCTGAAAATAATCGATGAATGGGCCAATAGCCGTTGAAATGGAGGATATGAGTACGCGCCACTCTCTATTTTTGTGAGCGCCAGCAAAGGTTGAGGATATGGTGTTGGGAGCAGATTGACTTTCTATTTAAACAACGAAAAGTGAATATCACCAAAGGGAGGGTTTAATTTGGCCAGATCCTGTCACGGGATTATCGCAGGCCACCTCTCCCGGGCCGGAAGGCGTCATGCAGAGTCACAAAGAATTAGCCCCGCTGGGCAGAACACACCACGGGGCTAGATATTCAGGATGGTTTTTTCAGGCTGGCCTTGTGCTGCTCCAGCAAATTCTCAGGGGGCGGCGGCACCTGCAGGTAGAACCCCTGGTTGGTCAGCGCGGCCATCACCTTGCCGACATCAGCCAACCCCAAGGGCTTGGCCGGATCCAGCTTGGTCATCAGCACCAGCTCGGGACGCCCGAATGCGCTCAGCAATGGCTCGGGAACGCGGGAGAAATCCTCTCTTTTTTCAACAAAAAGGTAGGTCTCGGCTTTTTTGCGACTTTTATAGACTGCACACAACATGGAAATTGATATAATCCGACGAGTTTATTGCCTCTGATGGAGGCAAACTATAACATCAGGAATTGAATAACAATAACGGATTAGCATCTCTGCCTCGGGGAAGATTCATGGTTGAGCGCGATAACGAATTGAAAGGGACCACCTTCACTATTTCTGTGTTGCATATCAGCGATGGCGAGCCTGAGCGGATCCGTCAGTTGTTGGCCGAAAAAGTGGCCCAGGCACCCTACTTTTTTAATTGTGCGCCGCTGGTGATCAATGTTTCCCGACTGGAACATATTCCCGATTTCGAACAGCTCAAAGAGCTGGTGGAGTCCGAAGAATTTGTGCTGGTCGGCATCACGGGGGCGCGCAGTGAAGAGATGAAGACCGCCGCCAAGGCGGTGGGACTGGCCGTGATGGCCTCGGGCAAGAGTCGCAAGAGCGAACCGGAACCCGAGCCTGCCCCCGCGCCAGCCGCCCCTGAGGTGGTTCCCGAGCCCGAACCCGCCCCCTTGATCCCGAGCAAGGTACATGTGGGACCGGTTCGTTCCGGCCAGCAGATTTACGCCGCCGGCACCTCGCTGGTGGTGCTGGGGTCCGTCAGTCCGGGAGCCGAAGTGCTCGCCGACGACAGCATTCATATTTATGGCACCCTGCGTGGCAGAGCCATTGCCGGTGCCCGGGGAAATACCCAGGCCCGGATCTATTGCCAGCAATTACAGGCCGAGCTGCTCTCCATCGCGGGCACATTCCAGCTGAGCGATGCATTGCCGGCAGGCCTGATCCAGCAACCGGTACACGTCCGGCTGGACAACGAACAACTCCGAATAGACCGTATCAAATAGAGTTACAAGGAAGCGAGAATGGCGCGAATCATAGTCGTTACATCGGGTAAAGGTGGCGTTGGCAAGACCACAACCAGTGCGGCCCTGAGCACCGGCTTAGCCCAGCGTGGTCACAAGACAGTGGTCATTGACTTTGACATCGGTCTGAGAAACCTGGATCTCATCATGGGCTGCGAGCGGCGCGTGGTGTATGACTTCGTCAACGTCATCAATGGGGAAGCAAACCTCAATCAGGCGCTGATCAAGGACAAACGCTCGGAAAATCTGTTTATCCTGCCCGCCTCCCAGACCCGGGACAAAGATGCCCTCACCCGTGAGGGGGTCGAGAAGATCCTGGATCAACTGGCGGAGATGAAGTTCGATTACATCGTCTGCGACTCCCCGGCAGGGATCGAGGCGGGCGCACTGATGGCGCTCTATTTTGCCGACGAAGCGATCGTCACCACCAACCCGGAAGTCTCTTCCGTGCGTGACTCCGACCGCATCCTTGGCATCTTGGCCTCCAAGTCCCGTCGCGCAGAGCGTGGCGAAGACCCCATCAAGGAGCACCTGCTGCTGACCCGCTACTGCCCGACCCGCGTCAACCGTGGCGACATGCTGAGCGTGCAGGATGTGCAGGAGATCCTGGCCATTCCTCTGCTCGGGGTGATCCCGGAGTCCCAGGCGGTGCTGCGCGCCTCCAACTCCGGCGAGCCGGTCATTCTGGACAAGGAGTCCGATGCCGGTCAGGCCTACGAAGATGCGGTGTCCCGCCTGCTGGGCGATGCCAAGGAATTTCGTTTTCTGGAAGAAGAGAAGAAGGGCTTCTTTAGCCGACTGTTCGGGAGTTAAACATGTCATTATTGGATTATTTTCGTTCCAACAAGAAACAGAACACCGCACAACTGGCCAAAGAGCGGTTGCAGATCATTGTTGCTCACGAGCGTTCATCCAGAGGGGGGCCGGATTACCTGCCCCAGCTCAAGCAGGATATCCTCGATGTGATCCGCAAATACGTCAACATTGATCCGGAGAAGATAACCGTTCAACTGGATCAGAAGAGTGATGAGCTGTCGGTACTGGAGCTCAACATCACCTTCGCCGATGACAAGAAGGGATGAGCTGACGCCCTATGCGTGACCCCTTCCCCCAATGAAGACCGGATCCTGTCACTGGATCCGGTTTTTTATTGGCACAAAAACAGGTCACAGCGGCTCGCCTCATCTCGCCAAGGGGTCTGCCGACAGCTAGAATAGCGCCGCCCCGCAGGCAGTGATCTGCGTCGGCACCTTTTTCTCTTTTCTGGAACAGACCGCTTATGTCTATGAATGACGAAATGCACAGCGTCGAAGAGCTGCTCGACACCGCCCTTGAACTCTTTATGGAGCTGGCCTCTGACAACCTGCCGGAGCAGGAGATCGCCCGTTTCAATCAGGAGTTCAACGACCGCGGCCTGCTGGCCGAAACCGACCCGGCCGATGACTGGGAGGCGGACGTGGGTTTTGCGGTGAGCGATACCGACTATGCCGAGATCTGGGTTGGCCTTGGCAATGAAGAACAAGAGTATGAGCACCTGTTTGCCCGCATGCTGCTCTCCCGCCGTGTTGACGAGAAGTTCTGCCACATCGAATGGCTGCCCCAATAATTCCGGATCCCGATGATCCCAGCCACTATCAGTGGGAGTCTGACCCTGACGCCGTGGCCCCCGTGCGCGCATCTGCATCGTTTGGGCGCCGGGTGTTGAGGTGGGCAGGCAAGATCGCGCTGGCCGGGCTGCTCTGCTCGGTCGGCTCGGTCGCCTTGCTGCGCTTTATCGATCCGCCGATGTGGAGCTGGCGTATCGAGCGGGCCCTCTTTCCGCCCGCCAAGATCACCCAGGTGCGCCATCAATGGGTAGATCTGGAGTCCATCTCCAAGGAGCTGCAACTGGCGGTGATCGCCGCCGAGGATCAGCGCTTTGCCGATCACAACGGCTTTGACATGGATGCCATCAACGCGGCGCTCAAGCACAACCAGCACAGCGAAAGGGTGCGCGGCGCCAGCACCCTCAGCCAGCAGACCGCCAAGAACCTCTTTATGTGGAGTGATCGCAGCTTCCTGCGCAAGGGGCTGGAGGCCTGGTTTACCCTGCTGATGGAGCTGGGTTGGGACAAGGCCCGCATTCTCGAGGTCTATCTCAATATAGTGGAGTTCGGCCCCGGCATCTATGGCGCCGAAGCCGCCGCCCGCACCTACTTTGGCAAACCGGCCAGCCGCTTGACCCGCTACGAGTCATCCCTGCTGGCCGCCGCCCTGCCCAATCCGTGGCGTTATCGGATCAAGCCCCCTTCACCCTATGTGCAGAAACGCTCGGTCTGGATCCGCCGCCAGATGGGGCAACTGGGTCAGATCACCCTCAATCGGGTGCATCAGGCCGACTGATCCTCAGGGCTCATCGGGTTTCTCCGGTGGGCCCAGATGGCCGCCCACCGTCTCGCGGTGAAGCGGCAGATAGTGCCACCACCAGGCCTCGCGCCGTCGCTTGATCTGTTGCCGCCGTCCCCGCTGTTTCATCCCCTTACTCCCTGCCAGATGATCCGCGCCTTAACCATACTCCCCCAACGGCAACTTGGACAGGCCAGCCACGCCCGGCGCACTGGTCTGGCCGCCACAGCCAATAATTGTTACAGTAGCGAACCTCGATGTATCTGGAGTGATTTCATGGAACAGCGTACCCCGGATCAGCTGGTCGAATGGGCCTATGATCAGTTTCTTGAGCAGGCCGCCGATATGCTGGCCCCCGAACAAATAGTCGACATCACCCTGGAGTTTGAGCAGCGTGGCGCCGTGGAGGCAACCCTGCCCAATGCCGACTGGTCGACCGAGCTGGGTGAGCCGGTCGATATGGAGCGCTGGGTCGAAGTGTGGGTCGGTTTGCTGGATCATCAGGATGAGTTTGAGGTGATCTTCGCCACCTTCCTGCTGCCCCGTCTGCTGACCGAAGATCAAGTGCATGTGCGCTGGCATCGCCAGCAGCAGGCATAAAAAAGGCGCCATCGGCGCCTTCCTTGTTTCTGTGCACTCTTATTGCTGTTCTCTGCTAATCCTGCGCCGCGATGGCCTTGGCCAGACAGCGGCGGCACCAGCAAGCGCTGGCCTCCTGCATCGGCAATACCGGCAACTGGCTGCACCAGCACTGGGCGATGGTCTGACCGGCAGAGACGGCGCAATAGGCCGGTTCGCCACAACCCGGACAGCGGTGGGTGCTTTTCGAGCCATTCAGCTCGGCCATCACCGCCAGCTGGGCTTTGCTATCCATCGCCGACCAGTGGCCGATCTCGGTCAAGGTACGGCCACAACCAAGGCAAAGCCCATCTTTCGCCTTGCAGAGGCCAACACAGGGACTCGGCATCTTATTCGCTATCCACTGCCGAGTCGGTCTCTGTGGCCACCAGAGTGATGGCGTTATCTTCGATGACAATCTTGCCCTGCTTGTAGAGGCCGCCGATCGCCTTCTTGAAGGTGCCCTTGCTCATGCTGAACAGCTTGTAGATGAGCTCGGGTTCGCTCTTGTCACCCACCGCCAGACTGCCGCCCTGCTTTTTCATCCGGCTCAGAATGCGTTCACCGGCATCATCAACCCGTGCCAGACCCGGCTTTTGCAGGGTCAGATCGAGCTTGCCATCCTCGCGCACCTGCTTGACCCAGGCGGTTTGCGGCCGACCGGTCATCACCCGGCCAAACACCTCGTTCTTGAACAGCATGCCGGGATACTGACCGTTGACGATCACCTTGATGCCAAGGGGCGAGTGCTCACCCGGCAGCGCGGTCACTTCGTCACCAACCTTGAAGTTGCTGCCGGCCGGAGTCAGGAAACGCTCGATGCGGCTGGTGCCGACCATGCGCCCTTCGTTATCCAGTTGCAGACGCACCAGATAAACGTGGCCCACTTGCATCGGCTTGTTCTGCTCGCGGCTGGGCACAAACAGATCCTTTTTCATGCCCCAGTCGAGGAAGGCACCAATCTTGTTGGCATTAACCACTTTCAGACCGGCAAATTCGTCCACCATGGCAAATGGCTTGTCGGTGGTGATCACCGGCTCGCAATCGGCATCCAGATAGAGGAAGACCTGCACGCTATCCCCCTCTTTCACCCCTTCCGGCAGTTGACGTTTGGGCAGCAGCAGTTCACCGTACTCATCGGCCGCAAGCCAGGCGCCACGGTCTTCGAGTTCAACAACGGTGAGGGTGTTCATCTTGCCAATCTGTATCATGGTGCTCTCTTTTCTCATTACCCGGATGGGCCAATTGATCATGGCCCCTATGGGCGCGCATGTTACCTCAAGAGCGGTGATCCGGCCTAGTCCCCAAGCCACCACTGGCCGCCCTTTCGCCCTTATCTTATCCGCCAATGGTGATTAAATCGCCAAACAGGCGGCCATTTGCTGCAAATAACCCCACTTTTAGGTAGACTTCGCGGCTGTTCAAATCCAGAGGAACTGTCGATGAACCCATCCACTCGTACCCGCCATCTTAATCAATGGATCCAGAGCCACAGCGATCAGGATATGACCTACCCGGCCCTGCACGGTTTTCTCTGTGCTCGTCTGGTGGGGCCGGAAAGCCCTGACTGGCAACGCCCGCTGGCTGGTTTGCTGGAACAGGATGCCGAGTTGGATGAAAAAAGCGCAGAAGCCCTCAACCACCTGATCGCCGAGCTGGAATCCCAAGCCGACGACGCCCAGCTGGCCCTGCCCAGCCAGTGCCGCCTGCCCAGCG
This sequence comes from Aeromonas sp. R4-1, assembly GCF_040908325.1. Classification (NCBI taxonomy): domain Bacteria; kingdom Pseudomonadati; phylum Pseudomonadota; class Gammaproteobacteria; order Aeromonadales; family Aeromonadaceae; genus Aeromonas; species Aeromonas sp. R4-1. Next base: position 64,947 of record NZ_JBFODM010000059.1, on the reverse strand, counting down.
ATAACCCCGAGCAGGTGTTCGAACAGAGCCACCCCCTCGGTCAATGGTGTTATGGCTTCAGCATGGGTTTTGCCACTTGGCCCAAGCCGAAGGATTTGAACGACCCGACCACCCAGTACCGCTTCAGTCTGGCCGCCGAGCTGAGCCTGTTTCGCGACAAGCAGATGGCCCAGATGCTCTATAGCGCCGCCGCCAGCGAACTCCCCTTTGTCGAGTTCTGCAAACGACAGCGCCAGAATATGAAAACCGCCCTCAACCAGTTGCTCAACCTCGACCAGTATCAGGCCGCCCCCAGCGCTGATGTGGCCCTCAATGGCGAGCAGGCCCAACAGTGGCAGACCTGGTTCGAGCTGGCCGACAGCTGCCGCGATCATCAGGCCCGCCTCGGCTGGTTCGAGAAGATCATCGCCGATGCCACTCCGCTCTTTGACGACGCCTTCTGGCAGCAAATCGCCGGTCACGGCTGGAGTGCCCCCGAGCTGCGTCCTCTGCTGGCCGCCAGAGCCGGCCGCGCCGACTGCCTGTTGCGCCTTGGCAAGCTGGGCGAGGCCAAAGCGGAGTATCTGGCGCTGCTGACAATCTGCATGGCCGATGAGCTGGGTTGCCGCTACAACCTCTCCACCCTCTATGCACTGCAAGGGGATTGGCAGGCGTTGGCCGCCCTGCTGGTGCGCTTCGAGGAAGCCTCCAGCTGGTTGCTCTATAACAAGGCACTGATGGTCTTTGCCACCGAGGGTGCCGAGGCAGCCAAGCCCCATCTGCTGGTCGCCATCGAGGCCAACCCGCACATTCCGGCCTGCCTGCTGGGTCAGCGCAAGCTGCCCAAACAGGAGCCGCAAAGCTGGCAAGCAGGCAGCCGCGACGAGGCCGCGCTCTACGCCATCCACACTCGCGAGGCCTGGCTCAAGCAGAACGCCCTCATCTGGTTGCGTAAAGGCTGAACAGCGTTGGCTTAAAATCCAGTCGGTCAGACCCGGTTTTTCCTTGAGGGCGTGCGCCACCGCACATTTCATCGCAACCGGGTCAGACAAATCAGCTTGAGTTTCGTATCATCAATGTCAAAGTATCAAAAGAAACTGCATCTGATGCAGCCGTCACAGCAGGGTGTAATATGTCAAAAATCATAGCGTTACTCGCTCACTACCCGCCCTATCAGTTGGTACATGCCGCCGAGATGCTACGGGATACCTTCGAACAGTTTTATGAACAGCGTTACCAGCTGACCGTTCCGCAATGGCGCCTGATGATGGTGCTCGGCCCCAACTACCCCATCAGCCAGAAAGAGCTGGTCGAGGCGAGCGGCATGGACAAGGTGCGCATCTCCCGCGAGATCCGCCGTCTGGTCGAAAAAGGGATCATCTTCACCGAGAGCAGCGAGCAGGATAAACGCATCAGCCTGGTCTCCCTCACCAATGCCGGGCTCGCCCTCTTCCTGCAGCTCAAGAGCGAAGCGGGCAGCTGGCAACACACCCTGACCGACTATCTGCCGAGCGAATCCCGCGAGGCGATCCGCCAGCATCTGCACAGCGTCAGCGCCGCCATCGAGCAGCTGCAATCACTGGATCGGGAGAAATAATCATGGATTTGAAAAAGTTCGCCACCATGGACATCAACATGCTGCTGAGCGTCGTCAATATGCAGCTGCGTGATCGATATGACGATCTGGATGATCTCTGCAAGGCGCAGGAGATCGATCAGGCAGCACTGGAAGCGCGGCTCGCCAGCGGCGATTTTCACTACCAGCCAGCGCAGAAACAGTTCAGATAAAGAGAGCTAGCGGGATCGGGATCACAGCGCCAGTGATGGCGCTAGCTCTGCGGTAAAAACCTGATATGGTCTGAAGAGCCCCAACAGGGTGATGCACGGATACATCCCCCTGTCACAAGAGGGCATTAAAATCGTTTCAGGTGAGCAAACCAAGGATGACCCCATGATATTGATGACCCGACAGAGCCTGTTGATCACGCTCTGTACCCTGTTGATGATCAGCCTCTTCACGCCCCACATGCCGCAAAGTACCGAACAGTGGCTGACCACCCTCTTGCTTTGCTTGCTGGTCACGGTGGCGCTGCTACTGGTGCGCGGTTGTCGCCGCTTTATGATGGAGTAGTGACTCCGCCGGAACGTCTATACCGACCGCTTGCCGCGATACTCTCTGTAGCATTACGGTCTTGTCGCAATAACGTCTGTCGCAATCACACCAAGCCAAAAAACAAACGCAGCCTGATGGCTGCGTTCTTGTATCTGGCGGGGCAACCCCTGAAGAGATAACCCCTGACGGGATAGATAGCCCTTATAGAGAGAGCCCTTAGATAGCCAGAGCCTCAAGCTGCGCTTTGGCCGCTTCCATCCCCTTGCTCTGGGCATCCGGGCCCATACCCATCCCCTCGGCGTAGATGAAATCCACCTCTTTGATACCGATGAAACCGAGCACGGTACGCATGTAGGGAGTGACCAGATCGGTGGCACTGCCAACGTGCATGCCGCCGCGGGGGCTGATCACCAGCGCACGGGTATTTTCAACCATACCCACCGGACCGGTCTCGGTATAGCGGAAGGTGACGCCAGCGCGAGCCACCAGATCGATCCAGTTTTTCAGCTGGGTCGGGATGTTGAAGTTGTACATGGGGGCCGCAATCACCACCAAGTCGCTTGCTTTGAGTTCGGCGATCAGCTCGTCGGACTGGGCGATCACCGCCAACTGACGCTCGCTCAGGTTATCACCACCGCGCAGGCCGGAGGCCAGCTCGCCATCCAGCACCGGCAGGTTGAGTGCTGCCAGATCACGCACGGTGACGACATCATCCTGATGGTCAGCCAGGAAGCCGTCGATCAGGGCGTTGGATTGGGAATATTGACCCAGGATGCTGGATTTGAGTACGAGGATATTGGCCATGGTGAAACTCCATTTGGTTGTCGGTTGAACAGCGTTGCTGTCGATGGAGGTCACTCTAAACATTGTGCTTATTTGCTGATAGCGAAAATAGATGCTCAACTTGTTCAAATTTTTTGATGAAAGGCCACTTCCTCGCCAGCCAACCCTGCGGCCGCGCTTCAACCCTTGGCAGAACAAACGATTGCCGTTATGATCCGCCGCACTTTTTTCCAGCGACCCGGATCCCATGATACCCTCGCGCAGGCACTCTCCTTTGGCCGGTGCAGTCTGGATGATGGTGGCAGGACTCTGCTTCGCCGCCGTCAACAGCCTGAGCCAGTATGTTAGCTTCAAACTCGGCCTTGCCTCTACTCAGGTAGCCTTTCATCAATACCTGATCGCCCTGATCTGCCTGTTGCCCTGGCTGGTTCGTCATGGCCTGCGCCAATCCCTGATGACCAATCAGTTCCGGTTGCACCTGTTGCGGGTATTGCTGGCAGTGATCGGCATCCAGCTCTGGCTCTGGGCACTGGCGTACCCCGTCCCCATCTGGCAGGGGATCGCCCTGCTGATGACCTCACCGCTGTTTGCCACCCTGGGCTCCGCCCTGCTGCTCAAGGAGCAGGTGAGCCGCACCCGCATTCTGGCCACCCTGGCGGGCTTTGCCGGCGCCATGCTGATCCTCGCCCCCTGGACTGACGAATTCAACTGGGCCTCCCTGCTGCCGGTGGCGGCGGCGCTGTTTTGGGCAGGTTACTCCCTGATGGTGCGCTATCAGGCGGCCAACGAATCATCCCACACCATAGTGGTGTATCTGCTTATCTTCAGTACCCCGTTCAACGTCATGCTGGCCCTGCCGGAGTGGCAGTTGCCAAGCGAGAGCCAGTGGCTGCTGGTTGCCGCCTCCGGCGTGCTGACGGCACTGGCCCAGATGTCCATCGTCCGCGCTTACAGCGTGGCGGAGGCCTCCTTCGTGCAGCCTTTCGATTTTGCCAAGCTGCCGATGAACGTGCTGGCGGGCTGGCTGGTATTTGGCTGGGCGCCCCCCGGCCGTCTGTGGCTTGGCGCCGCCATCATCATTGGCGCCATTACCTTGCTGACCCATCTGGAGCAGCGCGCTCACAAACCCGTTTCCTGAGGTACGCCATGCGTGCCTCTTTTTTTTGTCCGCTATTCGTGCGATAGCGATCATCAACAATGACCATCGACATCAGGAGAGATCGTATGTTTGGAACCGCAACCCGCCCCGGCGCCACCCGTGCCCTGCTGCTGGGCTCCGGCGAACTCGGCAAGGAGGTCGCCATCGAGTTGCAACGGTTCGGGATCGAAGTGATCGCCGCCGACCGCTACCCCAATGCCCCCGCCATGCAGGTGGCGCACAAAGCCCACGTGCTGGATATGCTCGATGGCAACGCCCTGCGTGCCCTGGTCGCCGAGGTTAAACCCGACCTCATCATCCCCGAGATTGAAGCGATTGCCACCGATACCCTGGCGGCCCTTGAGCAAGAAGGGGTCAAGGTAGTGCCCAACGCCCGCGCTACCCAGCTCACCATGAACCGGGAAGGGATCCGCCGCCTCGCCGCCGAGACCCTGGGTCTGCCCACCTCACCCTACCGTTTTGCCCAAAGCAAAGAGGAGTTTGTCGCCGCAGTCGAGGCTATCGGCCTGCCATGTGTGGTGAAACCTGTGATGAGTTCGTCCGGCAAGGGGCAGAGTGTACTGCGCGATCTCGCCAAGCTCGATGAGAGCTGGACCTACGCCCAGGAAGGCGGCCGCGCCGGTCGTGGCAAGGTGATCGTCGAGGGCTTCGTTCCCTTCGAGTACGAGATCACCCTGCTCACGGTACGCGCCGTCGATGGCATTCACTTCTGCGAGCCGATCGGCCACCGGCAGGAAGATGGCGACTACCGCGAATCCTGGCAGCCGCAGGTGATGAGCGAGCTGGCGCTGGCCCGCTCCAAAGAGGTGGCCGCCAAGGTGGTTGAGGCCCTCGGTGGTTACGGCCTGTTCGGGGTCGAGCTCTTCATCAAGGGCGACGAGGTGTGGTTCAGCGAAGTCTCGCCGCGCCCCCACGATACCGGCATGGTGACCCTGATCTCGCAGGATCTCTCCGAGTTCGCCCTCCACGTGCGCGCCATTCTGGGGCTGCCGGTCGGCACCATCACCCAGTACGGGCCGAGCGCCTCTGCCGTGGTGCTGCGCGAAGGGCACAGTCAGGATATCCGCTATCAGGGGATTGGCGAGGCGCTTGCCAAGGTGCCGGGCGCCCAGCTGCGACTGTTTGGCAAACCGGAGATCGCCGGTCGCCGCCGTCTCGGCGTGGCGCTGGCCCGCGCAGAGGATTGCCAGGATGCGGTGGAAAAAGCCAAAGCCGTGGCCGCCAAGGTCGAAGTACTGTTCTAAGGGCATTTTTTGTCACAGCAAAACAAACGTTTGCCGATGTGATCGGGCGCAAGGGGCATGGTAATGCCCCTTTTGCATTTCCCCGTCAGGCTTATAATCCCCTCTTCAAATTTGTCAGGAGTACAAGATGTTAGCTGCCGTGATCTTCGATATGGATGGTGTTCTGATCGACTCGGAACCCTTTTGGCAACGGGCCCAGATCGCCGTTTTCTCCGAACTGGGTCACCCCCACACCGTCGAGGATTGTGAGTCGACCATCGGCGTGCGCATCGATCAGCTGGTTGCCCACTGGTATCGCCTGCGCCCGTGGAGCGGCCCAACTCAGGAAGAGGTGGTACAGCGCATTCTGGATCGGGTCAACGCCCTGATCCTCTCCGAAGGTCAGGCCAAAGCCGGTGTGCTGGAGGCGCTCGACCTTATCGAAGCCCGCGGCCTGAAAGTGGGTCTGGCCACTTCCTCCCCCTTTGCGATGGTAGAAGCAGTGCTCGGCAAACTTGGCATTCGCGATCGCTTTATGGCGGTTCACTCTGCGGAAATCGAGCGTTTCGGCAAACCGCACCCGGATGTCTACATCCACGCCGCCGAGAAACTGGGGGTAGAGCCGGTTCATTGTCTGGCCATCGAAGATAGCTTTACCGGTCTGCTGGCAGCCAAGGCGGCCTCCATGACCGCGCTGATCGTGCCGGATCCGGCTTTAGTGGGTGACCCACGTTTGGCCATCGCCAACTACCAGCTAGGCTCGCTGGCCGAGCTGAATGCCGACATGTTGGCCAGCTGGGTCAAGTAGCGCCTATCGGCGCCTTGCTGCGCTCGCGTTCTCATATCCGCAGGGGGCTCCAGCCCCCTGTGATTGCCAAACAACCGTTGGCAATTCCCCTCTTTTCACCTGTCATTCTCAACCAGATTGTTCCTCTCGCACACGACCACTCCAACCGGTTGCACCTTGCCATCGCTCAGGCTTGATCTCTGTCATAAACGTGCGTTTGCTCGCGGTTAACCCCCTGCAGCCCGACTAGAATCAGGGTAGATAGGCGGCCCCAGGGCCCGAGGAGGTTATCATGATCGAGTACACCAGCAAGCGCATCGTCTGCCCCCACTGCGGCCACCATACCCGGGTCGAGCTGGATGCCAGCCAGGGTGATCAGGAGTTTTACGAAGATTGCATGGCCTGTTGCAATCCGATCCACCTGCGGCTTCACCGCGACGAAGCCCGCGACTGTTTGCAGTTGTTTGTGGATGCAGACGACGAGCAACTGTTTTGATTGCGAGTCACAAAAGGCCGAGCATCTGTTTTGCCTGCAAGTCGCAAAGAGCTGAGCAGATGTTGTGACTGCGAGCCATAGAAAGTTGAGTGGATATTTTCACCATGTAAATAACAAGGGCCTGCACACTGCAGGCCCTTGCTTATGAGGGGATTGACACCGAGCCGTTTCCTTTCAGTGACCCGCGCGCACCGCCAGTACCCGCTCCACCGTATCGACGATGGCCTGGGTCTGGGGATCGATCTCGATATTGGTCGGCCAGCCGGCCTTGACCCAACCCAGGTTGGTGCGAGCCAGGGTCTCGGGGATCAAGTGAACGCAAAACTCCTGCTCGCGCACCTCACCTATGGTCAGGCTGATGCCGTCGATGCCGATGTATCCCTTGGTCAGCACATATTTCATCAGCTCGGGAGCAAGGCGATACCACACCTGACGGTTGTTGGGTGTATCGATCACCGAGGTAACCTCTGCCATGCCGATAATATGGCCAGACATGGCATGACCGCCGATCTCATCGCCAAAGCGGGCAGCCCGCTCCACATTGACCTTGTCCCCCACCTGCAGCTTGCCGAGGTTGGTCAGGCGCAGGGTCTCCTGCATCAGATCGAAGCTGACCAGCTCACCCTCTACCCGGGTAACGGTCAAGCAGCAGCCGTTGTGGGCGACCGAAGCGCCGAGGGCCAGCCCTTCCCCCCACTCCCGGCTGGGCATGCGGATCACGTGGGTACGAAATGAAGCACTCTCTTCGATGGCGACCAGCTCGGCCACACCTTGCACAATTCCGGTAAACATCATCACCTCTTTGTTTCTGGTAACACGCTCTGTTTTTTATCGCGGCCTGTGGCCGCTTCTTTTACATAATCCGTTTTTTACACAATTCGTTTCGTACAAACTGTCACACCTGCTCCGCCGCCTCAGACCGCGCCAGCACACGAGCCCGGCGCTGGGAATGGATGACCACTATGCCAGCCAGCACGATGAGCAGACCCCCCGCCATACTACTGAGGGTCGGCATTTCACCAAACATCAGATAGCCGCAGAGGGTAGAAAAAAAGATCTGGAAATAGAAGAAGGGCGCCAGAGTAGAGGCCTGCGCATACTGCATCGCCTTGATAAGGCAATATTGGGAGAGCAGGGTCACCACTGGTAGCGCCAGCAGATAGGGCCAGTCGGCAAGCGCCGGAAAGCGCCACAGTGCAGGCTGCCAGCAGAGTGCGACCATTGCCACCATCCCCAGCATGAAGCAGGTGACGATTAGGATATCGAGGGTGGTCAGATGTGGATCCACCAGCTTGGTGATGAGGTTGTAGCCGGTGTTGGCCAGTACAATGACCAGTGGCAGCAGATAGTAGAGGTTCGCGTCGCCCCCGTCAGGATGGGTCACCACCAGCACGCCAAACAACCCCAACAGCACGGCCGCCACCTTGGCCCGGGTCAGACGCTCCCTGAAAAAGATCACGCCCGCCACCACGAAAGCCAGCGAACCAAGCTGGCAAATGATGGTGTAGACGTTGAGCGGTACATGGGCCAGTGCAATCACCGAGACCAGCGCACAGACCAGAAACAGCAGCGAGCGCAACAATAGCCAGCGATCCACCGCCAGCAGCGCCGACATGGTGCGCCTTGGCAACAACAGCAGCAGACCGAGGAAAGGAACAAAGAAGCGAAACCAGACCATCTCCATCACGGAGTAGCCATGGAGTACCAGATATTTGTCTGCGCCATCCTTAAGCGTCAGGGCGAGAAGTGCAAACAGCGTCAGAAAGATCGCCAGTGAGTTGCGCGAAGAGAACAGCATCAAAGAGGCCGAAACAGGAAAAGGGGGTAACCAAACTAACGGGCTTGCCGCAAATTACAACCGCGAGACTGACAAAATGGGAGCAAAACCGCTATATTTGCTCGCCTTTTTACTTTCAAGGAAGCAAATCATGATGGTTTATGAGTGCTGTGAAGCGATCCGTATCGCCTATAACCAGATTGGATCCGGTGAACAGGGCTATGTGCCAAACGCCATTGCCGCCACTATTCGCGCCCTCAACGCGGTCGCCGCCGATGAGCGGGTACCCGCCGAACTGCGTGAACAGGCTGCCTATGCCGCTGCCAACCTGCTGATCAGCGATCACGAAGACGCCTGATCCTGCCCCTCGGGGTGGCAACTATTTCGTCCTGGCTGAATTTCAGGCTAGAATGCCTCCCCCACCCTTTGCACTTTCGTCCGAAAGTGCAAAGGCTCTTCCCGATTTCCGCTCTTTTTTACTCTTATCTGATCCACTCGGAGGTGTCAGTGCAACGTTATTGGTCCGAGGCGAAGCAGCTCGTCCGTCTAGCCAGCCCCATACTGGTCGCCCAGGTCGCCCAGGTCGCCATGAACTTCGTCGATACCGTGATGGCGGGACAGGTGAGTGCTGTCGATCTGGCTGCCGTGTCAGTGGCGTCCAGCTTCTGGCTACCGGTGATCCTGCTGGTGCAGGGGATCATCATGGCGCTCACCCCCATCGTCTCCCAGCTCAATGGCGCCCGTAAACGGGAGGCAATTCGCCCGGCCGTTCATCAGGGTTTCTGGCTGGCACTGATCGTCACCCCGCTGGCGATGATTGCGCTTTATTACAGCCCGCTGGCGTTGCAGTTCATGGATGTGGAGCCGGTGATGGCGGCCAAGACCACTGGTTATCTGCACGCAATTCTGTGGGGCCTTCCCGCGTTCGTGCTGTTCCAGGTGCTGCGCAACTTCAGTGAGGGGCTCTCCCACACCATGCCTACCATGGTGATCGGCTTTGTCGGGCTGGCGGTCAATATTCCCGCCAACTACATCTTCATTCACGGCCACTTCGGCATGCCGAAACTGGGCGGGGTCGGCTGTGGCGTGGCCACGGCCATCGTGCTGTGGGCCATGCTGCTGGCGATGATCCTCTATGTGAAGCTCTCCCGTCACTTCACCGAGATCCGCCTCTTCTCCCAGCTGGCTCGCCCCAACGGCAGCCGGATCTGGCGCTTGTTCCGCTTGGGCTTCCCCATCGCCATGGCGATCTTCTGCGAGGTGACCCTGTTTACCGTGGTGGCCCTGATGCTGGCCCCCTTCGGCGCCGAGACGGTGGCGAGCCACCAGATTGCCCTCAACTTCTCCAGCCTGGTCTTTATGCTGCCCCTCTCCATCGGGGTGGGTGTCACCATCCGGGTCGGTCACAGCATCGGCGAAGGGCAACCCCATCACGCCCGGGTGGCGGCTCGCACCGGCTTGATGCTGGGGATGGCCATCGCTGCTGCCACTGCCGCCATGACGGTGCTGCTGCGCGAGCAGATCGCCTCCATCTATACCGATGATCAGCAGGTGATCGTCCTGGCGGCCATTTTGCTGTTCTTCGCCGCCATCTATCAAATCTCCGACTCGGTGCAGGTGGTCGCGGCCGCTGCGCTGCGCGGTTACAAGGATACCCAGGCGATTTTCTACGTCACCATCGTCGCCTACTGGGGACTGGGGCTGCCCACCGGCATGATCCTGGGTCTGACCGACTGGCTGGTGCCGCGGATGGGGCCGCAGGGCTTCTGGATCGGCTTTATCGTCGGCCTCACCAGTGCGGCCCTGATGCTGGGGGCGAGATTGCGCTACATCTATGGCCGCTTTGCCACTCCGGAAGCCTGCACTACCCTGTCGCGATCTCAGTAACAGGGCTTGGCAAGCGACAACTCGCCTGCAAAATCAACAGGCTGCGCAAGAACTGGGCAAACAGTCTCCTTTGTGCATATGGCCTGTTGACAGCCTTGGGGGGCATGGGTAGTATGCCGACCACGTCAGCAGCGCTGGCGTAGTGAAGTAAGAGAAAGTGGGTTTATAGCTCAGTTGGTTAGAGCACTACCTTGACATGGTAGGGGTCGTTGGTTCGAATCCAATTAAACCCACCACTTTTTCTGTGATGCGTCCTTAGCTCAGCTGGTTAGAGCACCACCTTGACATGGTGGGGGTCGGTGGTTCGAATCCACTAGGACGCACCATTACAGAACACTGATTATGCGTCCTTAGCTCAGCTGGTTAGAGCATCACCTTGACATGGTGGGGGTCGGTGGTTCGAATCCACTAGGACGCACCATTCAGTTTCAATACTTTGCAGTTATTCCAGATGTGGGTTTATAGCTCAGTTGGTTAGAGCACTACCTTGACATGGTAGGGGTCGTTGGTTCGAATCCAATTAAACCCACCACTTCTGCATAAAGAAATAAAAGTCGCATTGCGCACCCTGCGTCCTTAGCTCAGCTGGTTAGAGCATCACCTTGACATGGTGGGGGTCGGTGGTTCGAATCCACTAGGACGCACCAGATTAAAAAAGCCCGCTCATCGAGCGGGCTTTTTGCATTCTGCCATGCAGCCAATCCCCTGCCCCGCCAATTCGTTCAGCACAATTCGGCAATGGCGCAAAGCCTTGTTCCCATAAAAAAACCCGTGTCGTCTGATAAACGACACGGGCCGGATAGATGCCGCCAGCGCCTCAGCTCTGCACGGCAATCTCGTACTTCTTTATCTTGCGATAGAGGGTAGCAATCCCAATCCCCAGCGCCTGTGCAGCCAGTTTCTTGTTGCCGAGCCGCTGCAGGGTCTCTTCTATCATCTGTTTCTCCATGCTCTCAAGGCCGCTCTCACCCGGAACGGGTTCAGGCAGCTTCTCCGGCGTGGCGGCGAGCGGAGCCGTGGCAGGGACATTGAACGCCGCATCCAGATTGGTCACCGGGATCGACTGGGCGGAGACGTGATGGGGCTCCTGATTGCGGATGATGTTGGGGGGCAGCAGGCCGGCGTCAATCACCTCGCCCGCCTGGCTGACGTTGACCAGATATTCGATGAGGTTGCTGAGCTCGCGCACGTTGCCCGGCCAGCGATACCCCTTGAGCAACGCCATCACCTCGGGCGCCAAACCGGGATAGACGATGCCAATGCGGCTGGTGTGCAGGTTGAGGAAGTAGTGGGTCAGCAGCTCCACGTCCCCTTCCCGCTCCCGCAGCGGCGGCAGGTTGAGGGGGATGACGTTGATGCGATAGTAGAGATCTTCACGAAACTTCCCTTCGGCGATGTATTGATCGAGATGCTGGTGAGTGGCGGCGATGATGCGAATATCCACCGGCACCGGTCGGCTGGCCCCGATGGGAGTCACCTCCCGCAGCTCCAGCACCCGCAGCAGCTTGGCCTGCATGGTGAGCGGCATGTCGCCAATCTCGTCAAGGAACAGGGTGCCCTGATGGGCCGCCTGGATCAGGCCCTGTTTGCCGCCGCTGGAGGCACCGGTAAAGGAGCCCTTCACATAACCAAACAGCTCGCTCTCCAGCAGTTGTTCGGGAATGGCGGCACAGTTGATGGCAATAAAAGGCTTGTCCTGACGGGGACTCAGGCGATGGACAGCGCGGGCCACCACCTCTTTACCGGTGCCACTCTCGCCACAGATCAGCACGCTGGAGGGACTCTGGGCGATGCGGTGCAGCAGCCGTTTGAGGGTACGCATCGGCTTGCTCTCGCCGATCAGCTGATCGATCCGCACATCCGGATCCGGCTCCTGAACCTGACCGGAGTGGGACTGGTGAAACGCCATCAGAAAGAGCTGCTGGCCCTGCACATGGTGTAGCTGGCCGATGATCAACTCCTGACGCCCCTCAAAGGTGATGATGTGCTGGAGATGACCACTCAGCCCCTGCTGGGAGAAGGTGAGCGGGCGGATCCCCACTTCGCGCCCCTGCAGCTGTTCCTGCTGGCAACCCAGATGATGGAGTGCCGCCTCGTTGGCGTAGAGCAGTTGACTCTTGTCATCGAGCAGCAGGCAGCCCTGATCCATGTTGGTCATCAGATTGAGGAACACCTTGTTGACCCCGTCCGACAGCCCGCGCGAATCGAGCAATTTGGCCACAAAGATGGTGGAGATATGGCGCACATAGTCACACACATCCTGCAGATTGTTGTTGAGGCGCGCCTGCTGCTCGTCGCTGAAGGCCACCAGACTGATCACCCCGATGCAGCGCTCGTCCACCATGATGGGCACCCCGAGGAAGGCGCGCTCACGGCAGCTCTCCTTGCAGGTACAACCGTCACACACGGGATCATCGCTGGTGTGGGTAACGATCTTCTCCCGCTGATTATCAATCACATAGCGCAGCAGGCGGGAATCCCCCTCCAACTGACGTCCGAAGAACTTGCCATAGGGCCCGGTGCCAGCCACCCGAACCATATCGGCATCCACAATCTCGACCTCAAGCTGTAGCACACTGGCCAGCATCTTGGCAAAGCGCAAGATGGTCGGCTGGATCTGCATCAACAGACACTGGTTGCTCACGGATCTCATCCATCATTCCTTTTTGTTCTTGTTCTCTTCCCCCTAAAGGGAGTCATGCTGGCCAGATACTAAGGGATATCAGGGGGAACTACTTCGGGGGGGATCACGAAAAGGGAAAATGATCCGCATCCTCTGCGACTTCCGAGGCACAGATAAAATTCAATAAAAACATAAAGATGAAAACACATGCAGTGAGATAAGCCACTCGGGCCAACCAAGCCTGCTGATCCGCAAAGTCCATCGACAGATCATGCTGAATGTGGGGAAACCAACCACTGATATGGTACGTGACTCACGCGCCGCGTACCTGTTTCAAGACTTGGCACTCATGGTCGAAATCCGCTTTATCTTGCGGCTGAATGTAACTTTGCCAGCGGGCAAACAGCTCGGCCGTCGGATAACGATGCAGACGAATACCGGTGCGATAGAGTTTGGGAAAAAGTGGGTCTGGCTGGGATCTCACGACCAGACCACGCAGCTTCTCGCCAGAGGGAATGGTAATCACCAGCTCATCCCCCTCTTTCAACCGTATGGCCCCAAGAATGCCGATGCCGCCGATGGCTATGTCTCGCACCACCACATAGGGCACCGGATTGAGCAACTCCAGAAACCAGTTGCGACGGCGACATTCCGCCTTGTAACCACCGCCACTAAGGATAAAACGGCGGTGTCTGCGCCAGTCATAACCGGTAGGCAATGCCGGGTCATAGCGCGATTTTGCCTGCCCCACAGGATCAGATTGCTCACTTGTGCCCATCCGGTTTCCCTCACTGGCATTGGTTAAACAGTGTCAGTCAGCTCTTTTTCAACTATAGCTGTCGCCGTTAGGCCCGGGGCTCAGGGTCGGATACGGGGACGACAGATATATTACGGAGGCAATGATGGACAGAGATGGCATGGAAGAGCTTGCTGATCCTGATAGGCTAACTTTCCCCTGCAAGGATGAGATGCGAACGACTGTGACTCGGTTCGATCAAGCAATTGACCAGTGAGTCGCACCGCCGCAGCGATGCAATCTGACTTAGCCAGGCAGATGAAGTACCAGCCAGACCGCCAGCGGGATCACCACCACAGAGAGGGCATTGCCGCCGAGCACGATACTGGCCACCTTGTCCGGCTGGCATTGATATTGCTCGCAGAGCATGTAATTCAAGACCGCAGGGGGCAAGGAAACCGACAACATCAACAGCGGGATCCACTCCGTCTTGAGCGGCAACAGCCAGATCGCCAGCAGCAGCGACAATCCCCCCGCCAGCAGATAGAGCAGGTTGCACTTGAGCGCGAGGCCAAGGTGATCGAGTTCTCCCTCCATCAGGCGAATGCCCAACGCAAAGAGCATCAGGGGCACCGAGATCTGACCGAGCAGCGAGGCCGTGGTCACCACATATTCCGGCAGCGTAATGTGCAAGTTGGCCACCAGCAAACCGGCCAGCGCGGCCCACAGCACAGGGCTTCGCAGCCACAGCCAGCGGGAGGTATTGGCCGAGAGGATAAACATGCCGACCGAGAAGTGCAGCAGATTGGAGAGCACAAAGAGGATCACGATGGCCCCCAGTTGCTGCTCGCCAAATGCCAGCACCATCAAGGGGATACCAAGATTGCCGGTATTTCGGAACATGGCGGGCAAGATCAGCGCTGCCCGCTCAATCCCTTTGAGTTTGAGCAGCGCGAGCAGCAGACCGGGTAACAGAATAACCAGCGCCCCCGCCGCAATCAGCGGCAGATGCTCCGCCAGCGCCAGCGGATACTTGACCAGCGCGGAAAAGACCAGCGCCGGGGTAAACAGCTCGATATTGGCCCGATTGACGTAACCGAGCGCGGCCCCCGGTCGCAATCGCCCATAGAGGGCGCCGAGCCCGACCACACCGAACACCGGAATGACGATATTGAGCAAGGCGCTGAACATGGGCTGCGTCCGTTACAGTTCGCGGGCCGGTTTGCCCATCAGCACCACCGGATCCAGCGTCACTTCCAGTGCGCCATTGCTTACCCAGAGCTGACCATCGGAGATAGTGCAGGTGAGCTGCATGGAGCGCTCGACCATGGCGGTCAGCGGAAGGGTCTGGCTGTCGGAGAGTTCGATGATGCTGAGGTTGTCATGCTGGCTCAGCTTGCCCTGGTTCTGCTTCCACCAGACGCTGGTGCCACGACCGCCGTAGAGGTAGAGCACCACCTGACGGGCGCGGTTGCAGGCTTTTTTGAGCCGTTTTTCATCGGGTTGGCCCAGCTCGATCCAGAGCTCTATTTCATCCGAGTAGTTCTTGCACCAGAGCTCAGGTTCATCATCAGCGCTCAATCCCTTGGTGAATTCCAGTCGCTCGGCAGCGTGCCAGGCAAAGGCCGCCAGCCGGATCATCATCCGCTCATCAGTTTCGGAGGGGTGGCGCGCCAGCGTGAGGGAGAAGTCCTGATACAGATTGCGATCCATATCAGACAAACTGATCTGGGCCTTGAATACGGTTGCCTTGAGAGCCATAGAAAACCTTGAACACCTGATAAGAGAAGGGTGAGTGGGAAATACGGGCGCCAGTGTAATCAAAATCGGCGGCAGGTTCGACCATCCTGACCAAAGATTTCCCCTTCCCTGCCGGGATAAGAGCTTTAAAAAACACAAAAAACAAATGCCAGTCCGAGGACTGGCATTTGGCGGCATGGAGAAGCGACTCACTTCTCGGCGGACTGTACCCCGAACGCGTTCAGCAGCATGCAACAGGTCACTGCCACCGCCACGAATCCGCTCAGAAAGATAAAGGGCATGGCCCCGTATCCCAGTACTGTCCAGATGGTGTGTTCAAGAAGACTCATTGTTGTGTCCTTCATCCGGTGAAAGGTGTGTTCCTTCTGGCGGATATTGGCTCCGCTCTTGATGCCTCCATTTGACCTCAATCAGCGGTTGGGTCCTATGCCACCAAAGTGATAAATGCAGGGTTCATTTGCGCTGGATCAAGCTTTTTGGCCAAATATCCATGCAGTTCAAGCAATTACCACCGCCAATCAAGGATAGACACAAACACGGCAGAATAAAAAAACGCGCCGGATGGCGCGTTTCTTGGACAGCACAGGCAAGGGATCAGTTGTCGCACAGATCGCTTGGCATGTCCTGACGCAGGCGTGTCCACAGCTTGCCGGACTCGATACCGTACTGACGCACCGTCATGAACACCGCTTCGTGGTTCTTGGTCTCCGCCAGATTGAGCAGGGTCTTGTAGTAGGCATCTGCGGTCTCGCGAGCCTGCTTGTCGGAGAAGTAGTAGCTGCCGACTCTGCTGTACAACCCTTTGAAACCATTCAGGATCAGGGCGTAGATCGGATTGCCGGAAGCAAACGCCAGCTGGTGGTGCAGGCGATAATCGAACTCGGCATAAGCCTGGGCGTTGTTCTCGACCCCATCGGCGCCACGCAGGATCTCGGCAGCCTGTTCCGGATTGTGACGGATCGCCCCGCGGATAAAGATGGTGCAGATGTGGGTACGGGCGGAGAGCAGCTGAGCTATCAGGTCAGGTACCTTGTCCTGATCCAGACGAGCCAACGTCTCCAGAATATTGAGGCCGGAGGTTTCCCAGAAATTGTTCACCTTGGTCGGCTTGCCATGCTGTATGGTCAACCAGCCATCACGGGCCAGTCGCTGCAGCACTTCGCGCAAGGTGGTCCGCGTCACCCCGATCAACTCGGATAATTCACGCTCGGCGGGCAGAATAGATCCGGGAGGAAAGCGATTGTTCCAGATGGACTCGATGATGTATTCCTCGGCAAACCCAGCTGGGCTCTGCGCTTTTATAACCATGAATTGACTCTGTTGTAATGCGTAAAAAGGCTGACGAATGATATCAAAGCGATGATGGCTGGCAAGCATAAGGTCAGTCCTCTGCTCACATATGGCAAATATAGTGTTGGGAATATGTATCTAATCGCCACGAGGGAGCCAGCCAACCCCGACAAGGTGGTTATAAAACAGACAGATGGGCAGAGATCCATCGGCTATCATTTATAATCGTCACGCTTTTTGATTAAAATCACGAGGAATCAGACAGATAAAGGCCAACATCCGGAGGCACAGGTCGAATCATCCTTGACTGCATAGAAGCAGATCCTAACAACAAAGTTGAGACCCATTATCATGCCAATAAGCCTAGGGCAGGCATTCGCCAAGAACTTCTTGGGCAATGCACCACAGTGGTATAAAAGCGCCATCTTGCTATTTCTGGTGATCAATCCGATCGCCTTCCACCTTGATCCTTTCATTGCGGGCTGGTTACTGGTCGTTGAGTTTATCTTCACCCTGGCCATGGCCCTCAAGTGCTACCCCCTGCAACCGGGTGGTCTGCTCGCGATCGAAGCCGTATTGATCGGCATGACCTCCGCCGATCAGGTCAAACACGAGCTGGTCGCCAATATCGAAGTGCTGCTGTTGCTGGTGTTCATGGTGGCAGGCATCTATTTCATGAAGCAGCTGCTGCTTTATGTCTTCACCAAGCTGCTGATCGGCGTACGCTCCAAGATCCTGCTCTCCCTCTCCTTCTGTCTGGTGTCCGCCTTCCTGTCAGCTTTTCTCGATGCCCTGACCGTGATTGCCGTGGTGATCAGCGTCGCCACCGGCTTTTACGCCATCTACCACAAGGTCTCGTCCGGCAAGGAGTTTGGTCACAGCCATGACCATACCGATGATAAGGAAGTCGCCGAGCTCAATCGCCAGGATCTCGACGATTTTCGCGCCTTCCTGCGCAGCCTGATGATGCATGCCGCCATCGGTACCGCGCTGGGTGGTGTCTGCACCCTGGTGGGCGAGCCGCAAAACCTCATCATCGGCGAGCAAGCGAGCTGGAACTTCGCCGAATTTGCCATTCGTATGTCTCCCGTCACCGTCCCCGTCTTTATCTGCGGTCTGCTGACCTGCGTGCTGGTGGAGCAGTTCCGCTGGTTTGGCTATGGCGCCCGCCTGCCGGACACGGTGCGCGCCATCATGGAGGAGTACAACCGCTACGAAGAAGCTAAACGCAGCCCCCAAGACAAGGCGAAGCTGATCGTTCAGGCATTGATTGCGATCTGGCTGATCGTCGGTCTGGCCATGCACCTGGCAGCCGTTGGTCTGATTGGCCTCTCGGTCATCGTGCTGGCCACCTCCTTGACCGGGATCACCGAGGAGCACTCTCTGGGTAAAGCCTTCCAGGAGGCACTCCCCTTCACCGCCCTGCTGGCGGTCTTCTTCAGCGTGGTCGCCGTCATCATCGATCAGCAGCTGTTCAAGCCGGTGATCCAGCTGGTACTGGCTGCCAAACCGGAGAACCAGCTGGCCCTCTTCTATCTGGCCAACGGGGTGCTCTCCATGGTCAGTGACAACGTCTTTGTCGGCACTGTCTACATCAATGAGGTGAAGACGGCCATGCTCAATGGTGCCATCGACCGCGCCCAGTTCGATCTGCTGGCGGTAGCCATCAACACAGGTACCAATCTGCCGTCAGTCGCCACCCCCAATGGTCAGGCCGCCTTCCTGTTTATGCTCACCTCGGCATTGGCGCCGCTGCTGCGTCTCTCCTATGGCCGCATGGTCTGGATGGCGCTGCCCTACACATTGGTGCTGGGGCTGATCGGCTTTTTCTCTGTCGAATTGCTGCTTGGTCCTGCCACCGAGTGGTTCTATCAGCATGGATGGCTGGTGATGGAGAGTGCGCAGCCAGCGGTACAGCCGGCGCTGCATTAATCCATTGAGATGGTTTCCGAGGGCCCTTTCAGGGCCCTTTTCTTTTCTGCCCCGCTCTGCTCTAATTCAGCCACTGTTTTTTCTGAGAGATCAATTAGATGATCGAGTTTCTCCGCCGTATCGCCGCCCATCGGCTGGCCTGGGGTCTGTTGGCAGCATCAGCCCTGTTCCTCGAGTTGTGCGCCCTCTTCTTCCAGCATGTGCTGGGCCTCTCCCCGTGCGTGATGTGTGTTTACGAACGGTTGGCGACCCTGGGTGTGCTGGCCGCCGGTCTGCTCGGCATGGTGGCGCCGGATAAGTGGTATGTTCGCTGGAGTGCCATGTTGCTGTGGGGCTACAGTGCCTTCCGCGGCTTCCAGCTGGCCCTCAAGCATGTGGACTATCAGGTCAACCCCTCCCCGTTCAACGTCTGCAGCCCGTTTGCCGACTTCCCGAGCTGGGCTCCGCTCGATCAGTGGCTCCCCTGGCTCTTTATGCCGGAAGGGGATTGTGCCCAGATCACCTGGCAGTTCTTCGGTTACTCCATGCCCCAGTGGCTGGTTGTCATCTTCGCCGCTTACCTGTTGGTCTTCACCGTGGTGGCCATCGGCAATCTGGTGAAAGGGCGTTGCTGCAACTGATCATCATGGCCGTGTGGAGATAAAAAGGGGGAGCCATAATGGCTCCCCCTTTCTCATTCTGGCTGACCGTATTCTGGTTACGCCTTGGCTGTACTCATCTTGGCCTTGACCGCGCCAATTACCATGGGCAACAGGGAGATACCGATGATGCCGAAGATCAGCAGGGTAAAGTTGTGACGCACCACCGGCAGATTGCCAAAGAAGTGACCGGCATAAACGAAGGAGAGTACCCACAGCAGGCCGCCAACCAGGTTGAACGCCAGGAAGCGCGGATAGGTCATGGCCCCCATCCCTGCCACGAACGGCGCAAAGGTACGCACGATGGGCAGGAAGCGGGTGATGATGATGGTCTTGCCGCCATGCTTGGCGTAGAAAGCATGGGTCTTCTCCAGATAGTCGCGGCGGAAGATTTTGGAGTCCGGGTTGCGGAACAGCTGCTCGCCGAAGAAGTGACCAATGGTGTAGTTGACCACGTTGCCCAGCACGGCAGCGATGATCAGCACGGCCGCCAGAGTATGGACGTCCAGCACGCTGCCCACGGTAAGTGCACCGGCGGCAAACAGCAGGGAGTCACCCGGCAGGAACGGCGTCACTACCAAACCGGTTTCACAGAAGATGATGAGAAACAGGATGGCGTAAACCCAGACGCCATAGTTCTCGAACAGCTCTTTCAAATGCACGTCAACGTGCAGGATAAAGTCGATTGCAAAGAGGATCAGATCCATTTTTTCCATACCCATAAAGTGAACGGCGTGGAGTCTACGCCAATGCCATCCGGGCGACAATCACCGGGGCAGCCTCTTTTTTGTCCCGCAGTGCCCACCTTCAAATGAAACCGTTTTTCCGCTTCCTTCGAGGGTGGGAGCACAAAGAGAGAAGCCGAGTATGTTGTTGAAAAGGTGAACTAGGAGGCCTGTTCCAGATCGCTGCGCACTGCGGGGGGCAAACAACGCTCCCAGTCCCATAGCAACACCAGCAGCAGGGTCACATCATCGAACCAACCCAGCAAGGGCACCACGTCGGGGATAAGATCCACCGGACTGATGCCATAGAGCAGGATAAGGATCACCAGCCCCCTCGCCCACCAGGGGGTACCGGGATGGCGAAAGCCCTGATAGAGACGACGCAGTCGTTGCCAAATCAGCCAGCGTTTGCGGCTCATGATTCGATCAACTCGCTGCGCAGCCGCTGGATCTGATCCCGCAGTGCCGCCGCCTGTTCGAACTCCAGATCCCGGGCATGCTGGAACATCTGTTCCTCCATCCGCTTGATCTCTTTGGCAATCTCGCTGGCTGATCGGACATGGTACTCCCCTTGCGGCTCGGCTGCCTTGCGCATCCCCTTGCCTGGTTTGCCAGCCGTGCGGCTGCCCCCCATATCCATCACATCGCCAATGGATTTGTTGAGCCCTTTGGGGGTGATCCCATGCTTGAGGTTATGGGCATGCTGCAAGGCGCGGCGCCGCTCGGTCTCCTCAATGGCTACCTTCATCGAGTTGGTGATGGTATCGCCGTAGAGAATGACCTTGCCGTTGAGGTTACGCGCCGCCCGGCCGATGGTCTGGATCATCGAGCGAGTGGAGCGCAGGAAGCCCTCTTTATCTGCATCGAGAATTGCCACCAGCGACACTTCCGGCATGTCGAGACCTTCCCGCAGCAGGTTGATGCCCACCAGCACATCGAACTTGCCGAGGCGCAGATCGCGAATGATCTCCACCCGCTCGACCGTGTCGATATCGGAGTGGAGGTAGCGCACCTTGACGTCGTGCTCCGCCAGATACTCGGTCAAGTCTTCCGCCATCCGCTTGGTCAGGGTCGTGACCAGCACCCGCTCCTCGACGGCGACCCGCTTGCGGATCTCGGAGAGCAGATCGTCCACCTGCGTGGTCACCGGACGCACCTCGATCTCCGGATCGAGCAGGCCGGTTGGGCGCACCACCTGCTGCACCACATCGCCGCCGGACTTCTCCAGCTCGTAGGGACCGGGAGTCGCCGAAACAAACACCGTCTGCGGCATCAGCGCTTCAAATTCGTCAAACTTGAGCGGCCGGTTGTCCAGCGCCGAGGGGAGCCGGAAGCCGTACTCCACCAGGGTCTCCTTGCGGGAGCGGTCCCCTTTGAACATGGCGCCGATCTGCGGCACCGTGACGTGGGACTCGTCGATGATGAGCAGGCCGTCCCCCGGCAGGTAGTCAAACAGGGTCGGCGGCGGCTCCCCCGGCGCACGGCCGGAGAGGTAGCGGCTGTAGTTCTCGATGCCGGAGCAGTAACCCAGCTCCTGCATCATCTCCATGTCGAACTGGGTACGCTGGCTGATGCGCTGCTCTTCCACCAGCTTGTTGAGGGACAACAGCTGCTCGCGGCGGCTGCGCAGCTCCTCCTTGATATGCTCGATAGCCCCCAGGATGGTCTCGCGCGGGGTGGCGTAGTGGGTCTTGGGGTAGATGGTATAGCGCACTACCGTCTGCTCGATAGCGCCGGTCAGCGGGTCGAACTGGGAGAGGCGCTCCACCTCTTCATCAAACAGCTCTACCCGCAGGGCCAGCTTGTCCGATTCGGCGGGGTAGATGTCGATCACTTCACCGCGCACCCGGAAGGTGCCGCGTTGAAACGCCATGTCGTTGCGGGTGTACTGCAGCTCGGCGAGGCGACGCAGGATATCCCGCTGGTTGATCACATCCCCCACTTTCAAGTGCAACATCATGCTCAGATAAGCCTGGGGATCCCCCAAACCATAGATGGCCGACACCGAAGCAACGATCACCACGTCGCGCCGCTCCAGCAGCGCCTTGGTGGCCGACAATCGCATCTGCTCGATGTGATCGTTGATCGAGGCATCCTTCTCTATAAAGGTGTCGGTGGTCGGCACATAGGCTTCGGGCTGGTAATAGTCGTAGTAGGAGACGAAATACTCCACCGCGTTGTCGGGGAAGAACTCCTTCATCTCACCATAGAGCTGGGCGGCCAGGGTCTTGTTGGGAGCCAGGATCATGGTCGGGCGGTTCAGGGTGGCGATGACGTTGGCCATGGTGAAGGTCTTGCCCGAACCGGTCACCCCGAGCAGGGTCTGGTGGGCCAGCCCCGACTCGATGCCATCCAGCAGTTGGGCAATCGCCGTGGGCTGATCCCCGGCGGGTTGAAACTGGCTGGCTAACTTGAACAATTTGCTCATGAACACTCCCGACACAAAACAGCAGAGGAGCAGTGTAACCGAGGGTTTGGCAGCGGTACACCCGTGCCATCATCCCGCGAATGGCTTGACCACCTCGGACACCTTCTGTATGATGCTCCTCCTTGCCTGATGTTCCCCCGTAGTTCAGTCGGTAGAACGGCGGACTGTTAATCCGTATGTCACTGGTTCAAGTCCAGTCGGGGGAGCCAATTCCTCACCATCTCGGTGCAAGTTATCCACTTTAGTGCCCTCTCCTGCCAATTTTAATGCACAAGATCCTTCTTGCTGCTGACGATCCCTTTTGTTACCCGTTCCTGCTCGACAGAGTTTTCTCCTGTCGCATCTAACTATTTGATTTTTATACAAACATTTTTCTTCCGGTATTTTTTGAACAGCCCTTGCATCCCAGTGCTGGCGCGGCTTTCAGGGCGATGAACAAGTTTCATAAACAGGGTTATCCACAGATTCTGTGGGTAAGTGCAGCAAGCCCTGTCAGGACGCGGGATTGCCCTTGATGGCCCCCGGCGAAGAGTCATTTTGCTGGCCAACCTGATTTTATGCTGTTTTTTTGCCCCCTCCGGAACCACCTAGTGACAGGCTCTATTGGCACTTTTCAGAAGCATCTTTTTGCCAACCCATGCCCCGTGGGCGAACGGGTAAATATCAAGCTGATTTGCCCCTCAGCCAACCATGGTGGCCATCGGTTGAATCTGCTGAAACTGATCCCCGCCAAGCGGCCGGACAGCAGAATCTAAAATATCGGCCTGCGCCAGAGCACTTCGGTCGCGGGCAGCAGATTTCACTAATTGACAACGACGGTTACAGCAAAAATAGCCAGATTTCATCCGCTTGTCTCCCTATCACGCCGCCGGCTCCACAAATAGCGTCCGATAACGTCCGATTAATCGCTCCCTTGCGCTTCTTTATTGGGGATAGATCCGGCACAATATCGACCCCACTTTTTTCCTCGGTTTTTCCGGGCATGACCATAGATTTCGTGACACTGCTACATCAAAGCGACTCCCTGCTGCTGTTCGTGGTATTGGCCTTCGGCCTGCTGCTTGGCAAGGTGCGAATTGGCAACTTTCAGATTGGCAACACCATAGGTGTGCTGTTTACCGCCCTGCTGTTCGGCCAGATGGGCTTCGAATTTGCGGCCACCACTGAAAACGTCGGCTTTATGCTGTTCATCTTCTGTGTGGGGATCGAGGCGGGCCCTCACTTCTTCAGCGTCTTCCTGCGCGACGGCATCCACTACATCACCCTGACCCTGGTGATCTTGCTGACCGCCCTGCTGCTGACGGTGGGGCTGGCCAAGTTCTTCAATCTGGGGCCGGGCATGGCGGCGGGGATCCTGGCGGGTTCCCTCACCTCGACCCCGGCGCTGGTGGGTGCCCAGGATGCCTTGCGTAGCGGTCTGCTTAACTTGCCCCATCAAACCGATATGCAGGCGGTGCTCGACAACATGGGCATCGGCTACGCCCTGACCTATCTGGTGGGTCTGGTGGGCCTGATGCTGGTGGTGCGCTACCTCCCCTCACTGGCTCGCCTAGACCTCAATACCGAGGCGCAAAAAATCGCCCGTGAGCGGGGCCTCTCCGACAGCGACAGTCGCAAGACCTACCTGCCCATCATCCGCGCCTATCGGGTTGGCCCCGAACTGGCAGCCTGGATCGGTGGCCGTACCCTGCGCGAGACCGGCATCTACCCCCATACCGGTTGCTATGTAGAGCGGATCCGCCGCAACGGCATTCTGGCCAGTCCTGATGGCGATGCCGTCATTCAGGAAGGGGATGAGATCGCCCTGGTGGGTTATCCCGAGAGCCACGAGAAGCTGGACGTCAACTACCGCAACGGTAAAGAGGTGTTCGACCGCAACCTGCTTGACCTGCAGATCGTCACCGAAGAGATAGTGGTAAAGAATGACTCCGTGGTAGGCCGCCATCTGGTGGAGCTCAACCTGACCGAGAAGGGGTGCTTCCTCAACCGGGTGGTGCGCTCCCAGATCGAGATGCCGTTCGATCGCAACATCATGCTGCAAAAAGGCGACGTACTGCAGATCAGCGGCGAGAAGCAGCGGGTCAAACTGCTGGCCAACAAGATCGGCTTTATCAGCATCCACAGCCAGACCACAGATCTGGTGGCTTTCACCACCTTCTTCGTGCTGGGCCTGCTGATCGGCTCCGTTTCGCTGGTGTTCGGTCAGATCGAGTTTGGCCTCGGCAACGCCGTCGGCCTGCTGCTGGCGGGCATTCTGATGGGGTATCTGCGGGCCAACCACCCGACGGTCGGCTATGTGCCGCCCGGCGCGCTCAGATTGGCCAAGGATCTCGGTCTGGCGGTCTTTATGGTGAGCACGGGCCTGAAAGCCGGTGGCGGCATCCTCGACCACCTCAGCGAGGTGGGTACGGTAGTGCTCTTCTCCGGCATGCTGGTGACCACCTTGCCGGTGCTGGTCGGCTATCTGTTTGGGGTCTGGGTGCTCAAGATGAACCCGGCGCTGCTGCTCGGTGCTATCACAGGTGCCCGTACTTGTGCCCCGGCGATGGATGTGGTCAACGAGGCAGCCAACAGCTCCATTCCGGCGCTCGGTTATGCCGGTACCTATGCGGTGGCAAACGTGATGCTGACGCTGGCAGGCTCCTTTATCATCGGCTTCTGGTTCTAGCAGCCATCAAGTTACCGCTAACAAAGAAGGGAGCCTCAGGCTCCCTTCTTGCTATCTGCCTTTCTCCCAAGATGCGGAGCTGGCTCATTGGTGTGATCTCACCTGAAACCAACCATCTGCGCTGAACTCTGCCCCCTACCCTACAATGGTTGACGCTCTGCTCTGCTCTGCTCTGCTCTGCTCTGCTCTGCTCTGCTCTGCTCTGCTCTGCTCTGCTCTGCTCTGCTCTGCTCTGCTCTGCTCTGCTCTGCAATGAGTGATGGCAGATCACGGAAACAAAAAAAGCGCCCTGAGGCGCTTTTTTCATATCAACCGGATATCAGCCTTTGAACTTGCTGAACACCAGAGAGGCGTTGGTACCGCCAAAGCCGAAGCTGTTGGACATGACGGTATTGAGTTCGGCCGCTTCGTACTCGCGCACGATGGGCAGGCCTTCGGCTTTCTCGTCCAGGGTCACGATGTTGATGCTGGGGGCGATAAAGCCGTGTTCCATCATCAGCAGGGAGTAGACAGCCTCGTGCACGCCCGCAGCGCCCAGCGCATGACCGGTCATCGCCTTGGTGGCAGAGATCTTGGGACCGTTGGCGCCAAACAGAGTCTGGATGGCTTCGAGCTCTTTGGTATCACCGACCGGGGTGGAGGTGCCGTGGGTGTTGATGTAGTCAACCTTGCCAACACCTTGCATCGCCATCTTCATGCAACGCACCGCACCTTCACCGCTCGGCGCGACCATGTCATAGCCATCGGAAGTAGCACCGTAACCGGTCAGCTCGGCATAAATGTGAGCACCACGCGCCAGCGCATGTTCCAGCTCTTCGATCACCAGAATGCCGCCGCCACCGGAGATAACGAAACCGTCGCGGTTCGCATCATAGGTACGGGACGCTTTTTCCGGCGTGTCGTTGTACTTGGTGGAGAGCGCGCCCATGGCGTCAAACTGGATGGTAGAGGACCAGTCCAGCTCTTCACCGCCACCGGCGAAGACCACATCCTGTTTGCCAAGCTGGATCAGCTCAAGCGCGTGACCGATGCAATGAGCAGAGGTGGCGCAAGCTGAGCTGATGGAGTAGTTGACACCCTTGATCTGGAAAGGGGTCGCGAGGCAAGCAGAGGTGGTGGAAGACATGGTGCGTGGCACCATGTAAGGACCCACACGCTTGA
The DNA here is from genome assembly GCF_040908325.1 of Aeromonas sp. R4-1. Lineage (NCBI taxonomy): Bacteria > Pseudomonadati > Pseudomonadota > Gammaproteobacteria > Aeromonadales > Aeromonadaceae > Aeromonas > Aeromonas sp. R4-1. Next base: position 38,781 of record NZ_JBFODM010000059.1, on the reverse strand, counting down.
CCCCTTTCTCGCGGGCGATATCCACAGATTCCGAGGTGTTCTTGCCGGAGGCACCACCTGAACCGACCACCAGGCCGGTACGCTCGTTGGAGACCTGATCTTCCGCCAGACCGGCATCTTCAATGGCCTGCTGCATGGAGAGGTAGGCGTAGGCCGCAGCGTCACCCATGAAACGCATGACTTTACGGTCGATCAGTTCAGACGGATCGAGTTTGATGTTACCCCAGACACGGCTGCGCAGGTTGTGCTGCTCGAACTGCTCGGAATAGGTGATGCCGGATTTACCTGCTTTCAGGGAGGCCAGCACTTCTTCCTTGTTGTTGCCGATACTGGAGATGACGCCGATACCGGTGATCACTGCTCTTCTCATTAATTCATCTCGTCTGGAAAAACTGGCGCCAAGTCTACCCGCTTTCGGCTGCCAAACTGGTCTGCTTTCACGTAGAGCATAGAAATGGTGCCTTTATGGTTGAACTGTGAGTTTATCATGGTGACTTCTTGGTGTCAGCGTTAACACATATTCAGGGTTAAATCGCAAAGAAAGGCCACCCGCTAGGGCGACCCTTGATTGATTTACATCTGACAAGTGACAACAGCGTGACAACGACTGATTAAGGTGCTGTGCCCTCGGTAAAGGTGAACTCCCGAATCAGCGGCAATGCCACCTCAACAATGGAGCCATCCTCACGCTTGGCCTTGGTGAAACCTTCCATCAAAAGGTCAGCTACCGCCACAATCTCCAAAGCTGTGCTCTGTGTATCAGGCTTGCGAGTGACCATGCACTTGAACACCTCGCCATCCTCACGCTCACGAAAAGAGATGCAGATAGCCCGCTTTGGGGCAACGATAAGGCCGAACTCAAGGCCGTCAGGGTCGTTGTAGAGGGTGACCTCAGTACCAACAAAGTGATTCACACTGCTGACACCAGTACGGCGAGCCACTCGGGCAAACGCCTTGTGCAGTGCAGGGGTCATCAATACGGAAAAGTCCTCGATAGACTGACCCATGATGTCCAGAGCCTTTGTCGCTTTGTCTAGTGCGTCCTCAGCGGCTTCAACCTTGGGGTTAACACCTGCACCACCATTCAGTGTGACGGTCTCAGATACCATCAGGGCGGCTTTCTTCGGGGACTCTTTGACAGCTTTCACAATGGCGTTAGTTGTCTCGAAGTTCAAAGACTCAACCAAGCGCATAAACTCCTGATGAAGTGTCAGCTCGGTCAGTGTGCCATCAACCTCAGAATCACCACGCTCCAGCGCGAAGGACAACAGCAGGGCATCAGCAGCGGGCTTGGACACGATGCTCTCCCCTTGAAGGATGGTCAGCTTGCTTGGCATGGTGTTGTTGCTGTAGGGGTCTTTCATGTTCACGGTCACAGAGCGGTTCGTCAGGCTCGGGACAATGATGGGTGTCGGGGCGTCAGTATCGCGGTGGAAAGCAAAGAGCCCCTCACCTTCCATACCCATGCACTCTTTGTACTCAACACTGTTCATGATGCGATCGATACGGGATGCCAGCATCGAGATATAACTGGTCGATGGGCCTGCGTTGGTCACTTCCATGTTATGAGTTTGGCCATTCTCGGGGTTGGTATGAGACACGATGCCTGAGAAACATGGTTCGCTACCACGGTCGATGATTTGGATGTTGGTGGCGGCGATGTCATTCTTGGTGGTGTTCATTGCGGTTTGCATAAAAGGTTCCTCCTGTGTTTTGGTGGTAATTGCTCCTGTGCCAGTAACCTAGCTGTGGTGAAATGGCCCCGATTACAGGGCCAGAATGTTCAAACCTTCGGGGATATCCCTACGGCGACCAGATGAGGCTCGCTGCTGGCGAATCTCTGCGGCTACCTTCTCAGCTTGGGCCTTGCGTTCCGCTCGCTTGCGCTGGTCTTCTTTGATTTCCTCGGGGGTCGGGAACATAGCGCGGCGGCGTTCTTCATGCTCTCGGGCTTCTTGCTCAGCCTTCTGCTGGGCCTCTAGGCGCTCAATGAGGAAACGTTGAATCTTCGGGTGTCGCCATACCGGATAACGAGAGGGAACCCCAGCCCGTTCCATAGAGGCGACCAGAGCGGAAACAGACCAGCTATGCCCTATGAGTGATGGCAGGATGAAATGAGCAAGGTAATCAAGAGTGACCGTTTGACCAAGGAAAACAGCAGTGTTGTTATCAGCGTTGATTTCAATGTCATAAATATTGGTAACACTCATGCCATAACCTCCTTACCAGCTTCATTTGCTTCGCTTGCATTCTGATAGCTACGTGTCAGATGGACACAGCTCTCGAAACGTTCCCAGTTATATTCAGCGTCTTCGGCTGCCAGACGATGCTTTGCGATAATGAATGCCTGCTCCTGCCGACCACGCTCCTGAGCTGTAAAGCGAATGCCTCTGGCACCATTCATAATGCACTCAAGTTTATCGAAGACACTCAGGGAAATAGGGTCGCCCCGCTCCTCTAAAACATCTTGCTGCTTGCGAATAAGGCGGACTGTATGAATAAATTTAGGCTTCTCTCGGGAAGGCATTGGGTTTTTCAATAAGGTGGCCACTGGGGCAGTGTTCATATTGGTCATATAAAGATTCTCCTTAATTTTTGAATAGTGGTTGTTGTTGGTGGTGATGTGGGCGTAGCTCACGCTACTGGTGATTCGTAGATATGCCCCTGCCCTCCCAATTTAATGGGCGGCCTTATGGGGCTATTGGATTTGGATATTTAGATTCAACGGGCTGAAGATATAGCTAATTAAACTCGGGGAAGGGCGATTTAGATTTACTTGACCATCCCAGCAAGCCCCTTGCGTTGCAATTCGGTAATCAAACTCTCAGGCACATTGAAACGCTTGGCGACCACTTCTCGGATAGTCTTTTTCGCTGCATCAGAAGCAGTACCGAAGTAGTCCATTCGGTCAAGCTCATCAAGCATTCTTCTGGTCTGCCCTTCGATGTGAACAGCCAGCGCATTTTGTAATTCAGGCTTGAGGTTGGATTCAGCGACAGCCTTGGAGTACATGCCAGAGCGTCTGATTGATGGTAGAACCTCCTCGCAGACCCATTCCTCGAACTTCTCGGCAGTCTTGAGGCGTGACTTCATGATTAGGCGGTAAACGTCAGATTCAGGGATGAATACTGCATTTGGATTACCTGCGCAAATCGCGACGGTATTGTCTGATTGTCGTAGGTCTAAGGTAACTTGGCGTCTACAGTGTTTGAGCAGTGCGTCCCGTGTGTTCTTATACCCCAGAGCCTCAGCAACGTCCTTCCCACAGAACAACACAGCGTCATCCTCGGGTCGGTACATGGTTCTAATCTGCTTGTATCCGTCAAAGTGAAACACTTCGGATATTGGGTTATTAGCGGTGGTGATATTCATGATTGTCTTTTCTCCTATTGTAGATGCCCTCTTGTCAGGTCGCCTCCTGTCTCAGCCTCCAGCACCGAAACAACCAACGGTTAACCGGACAGGCAAGACAAGAAGGCACCGACAATAAGCGGCTGGATTAGATATACTGGATTGATGGTCTCGGCGATGAGACACTGGGTAGAATCGAGGGCGGGTACACAACAATAATCCACCAAGGTGATGCTCCTTCCCTCCTATAGTCAGGGTTTAATCGAGGTCACTCTAAATCAGGGCTTTCTTAGCATGATCCACCCCAGTAGGTTCCCATACTGAGGCGGAACTCTAGGCTAGACCATTAAGCTAGACCTTGAGATGGTCACTTAATGGAGACCATTGAGGCAGACACTGAGACCAGCCCACTAGGCTAGACCCTGAGATGGTCACTAGGCCTTATCTTAATGACCATCATTAACGTCTAACACTGAGCTAGGGTGATATTTATTATTACAATATCCATCCTTAACAATGAGAATGGTCATCATCAATCCCTATGGTCTTCACACTGAGTATTGTCTCAATGCTCACACTATAGGAAACATGATGTAATATCTCAAAGTTCATCTTAATGTTTTATCAAGGACTGGCCTGTAATCGTAGCCAATGGTCTCCATAATCGTAGTCTCCTACTTGCCAAGGTAATGACCCTAGCCATTGTCAATTCCTCTATGATGGGTGCCTGAGGCCCAAAGAGTACGTTAATGGTGAATCATTCTGCCTAGCCGAGTGCTACCTATAGAGAGTAGCTAATAGTCATCCCCAGAGACCCCGCCAAGGGCATCCTTTCAGACGTGCACAGTGTTAACCCAGAGATTGAGCAATGAGAGGTCGATAGGTTCTAACGACATGATGGCTCACTGGGTTCAGATGATGATTAGTGGATGAAAATAAATGTGATGGTGAGAGGTCTCTCTCCCTATAGTCAGGGTTTAATCACAATGGGCTAAAACCTTGATGGAGAGCACAGCCAAGAGCTTAACGTAAGGCCATTGAGTGGGTAGAATGACTCCCATACTGATTACTTAAACAACTAGAGGATTACGTTATATGTTTGCTCGATTCTGCGGCGCTTTGATTGTAACTGCATTATTAGGAACTGTATTGGTTAGTATCTTTAGTTACATTTGGACAGCGACCAGATATAACCCCTTAGAGGTCATTGGTGGTATATCGGCCATTTTTTGCGGGTTCGTTTATGCTGTTCATATCTATAACCATATAAAGTATGGGCACGACAAAAAGTAGGTATTAGGTGGCTATTGCAGCATACAGATAGGGAGACACATGGCCTCCCTTTTCACTGAACGTGATGCAAATCTACTTGTTCCAATGTCTCTTAACGGTAGCCAGTGAGATTCCCAGCTTGTCCGCTACCTTGCTCTGACTCAACCCTTCCCCTTTGGCTCTCTGAACGGCCTCAGTGGTGTCTACAGCAACGGGTCTACCCAGCGCCTTACCCTCTGCCTTAGCTCGTTGTAGCCCCTCCTGTGTACGCTCCCTGATGCGGTTACGTTCAAACTCAGCGAATGCCCCCATGAGTTGCAACATGAGCTTACCCTCTGGTGACGTTAGGTCTGACACTGGTAAATCAAGGGACACCACTTTGATTCCTCTCTCGGTCAGGCTGGTGATAGTGGTCTGCACATCAATGTTATCCCTACCCAATCTGTCCAACTTCAAGACAACCAAGGTATCACCGCTTTCCATACGCTCTAGCAGCTTCCTGAACTCAGGACGTGTACTGGCTTGGGTTGACCCCGATATGGTCTCAGTGACGACCCTGTGCGGCTCTACAGTGTATCCCCGCTTGGCAATCTCAAGGACTTGGTTCTCGGTGGCCTGCTCAACGGTAGACACTCGGCAGTAAGCGAAGGTGCGGGACATGATGCTTCAATCTCTCGGTGGTGGCATAAAGTGGTATCATCATAATCGCCGGTAGCAACTATGGTCAACGCCTATTTTGATGACACCAACAAATGACCCTACCCTCTGGTATCACCTAACGGTTGTTTGATGACACCACCTAAATGAGAATGGTTCGCACAGCTACGTGAAATCCCTAAGGCTGGCAAGGTGTAGACCCTGCTGATTTCACACAGAGACGCGCCTAACTGTATGAACTTGAAGGGTATACGGGGGTATTGCCGCTTCTGTTTACCATTACATGGGGTCTCAGATTTTTGTGGTGAATTTCTAATCAGGCCTCTCAGAGGCTTTAACCAAGGGTTCTATCGCTTCATGTAACTTCAACCATTCCCCCTTACGCGCCTCAATGGCTCCCGTGATGTAACGCTGCGTCACCTCTGAGCCTGCCACCGCTTGGGCGTGCCCCATGAACTGAGAGAGAAGCACGGGGTCTAAACCCAAAGTCGCCAAGGTGGTAGCCGCTGTGTGACGTAATCCATGAATGGTCAGGCCATCACCATTACTCATCTGGAAGGCTGCCCTCTCGGTCTTGCTGAGGTTCTCCAATGACCCACCACCACATAGCAGAGTGTCATCACTGGGCAGGGTCTCAAGGTATGCCTCGAACTCTGACAGGTTGAAACCATTCAGACCATCCACAAGCGGGAGCATTCTGTCAGATGCCTTTGATTTGGTTCCCTTGATATGGATACCCATCAATGAGCCTTCCCTCACTATGTCGCCTTTACGTAAGACTTCGGCTTCACCCTTCCGGCAACCAGTAGCGAGAGACAGCCAGAGCTGCCAATAGGCCCCTGAGCGTCTGACCTTGTTGGCCTCGGAGAGGTGCGGAGAGTTCATCTTGTCGGCTAACTTATCGGATACCTCGGTGATTGCCTCAGCGGGCCATGCTCGGTCTACCGCCTTGGATTCATCCTTAAGAGGCTTCAATCCGGTCAGGTGCTTAATGGCTTTCGTGAAGTCGAGCCCCTCGTCTTCCCCATAGACCTGCTCAACCTCTCGGAGTGCTTGGCATAGGTGTCTGAACACAAGGTTCACTGACCCAGCTTTCATACCCCCATCATCGTTAATCATCCCCTGTCGGGTTGTATCCAACGTGGAGCGCTTCAAGTCAGCAACGGGTAGAGACGCTAGGCCCAAGGCATTGAGCTTGGCTAGGGTGGTTTTGTATGCCCCTGCGGTGCTGGTCTTCCAGTCAGGGAGTCGGAGTTGTAAGAAGCGTTCAAAGACCTGACCCAGTGTTGGCCCTTGTTCGACCTGCAATTGCTCAGGGCTTGGGTCTCTGACTGCTCGTGGTGTTTCAACTGGGGTAGTTACATCAGGTTCAATCTCAGGGGCGACCTCTGTGATTAAGTCCAGCCAGTCCCTAGAGGTCTGACGCTGGGGGCCTCTCTGGGCTCTCTGTTCGCATTCAGCGATAACTGCAATGGCTCGGTCTTCACCGTAACCACGTGCCAAGAGAAGACGATTCAGCAGGGTCAGAGCGTCCCACTTATCGGAGACTGTGACGGCATAGGCTTTCATGATGGGTTTAACTCTCTCATTGATGAACTGACGCACCAGCTCTACATCTTCACCGCTGGGGATGGCCTGTGATGCTGACCACTTTGAACCGCATCGCATACGGATGAAGGACTTTCCGGTAGAGGAACGGCGGGTGGTAACGTCGATGGCTATTCGCTGAGGATTGGATTTCACGTAGAATGCCCGCGATTTTGTGACGCGAGCCGAGGAAAACGTGAGTCAAACATCCTTACATCATGCCCGATTGGACTGGAATGAAGCGGGAACTCCTGTCTCCAGTGACTTCGGGGATGTGTACTTTTCCAATGATAACGGTCTAAGTGAAACCCGCTACGTCTTTTTGCAGCAAAACCGGCTACCTGCGCGATTTTCGCACCACGATAGTGACAGTTTCGTGATAGGTGAAACAGGTTTCGGCACAGGCCTTAACTTTCTGGCGACAATGCAAGCCTTCCTGGAACAGGCGCCCCAATCCGGTAACGGCTCCCGTCTGCACTTCATCAGTTTCGAGAAATACCCCCTGACCCAAGACGATCTGCGCAAGGCGCTGGCCGCCTGGCCTGAACTTGGCCACTTGAGCCAGGATCTTGTCGCCCAATGGCCGCTGCCGGTCTCCGGTTGCCATCGGCTGCATTTTGCGGGTGGCCGCATTCGCCTCGATCTCTGGTTTGGCGACATCAAGGATATGCTGCCGCAGGTGCCTCACCGGGCAGAGGGGCTGGTGGATGCCTGGTATCTGGATGGTTTCTCCCCGGCCAAGAACCCGGAGATGTGGACACAGGAGCTGTTTGATGGTCTCGCTCGCCTCGCCCGTCCCGATTGCTCCATCGCCACCTTTACCTGTGCCGGTTTTGTCCGCCGCGGCCTGATTGCCGCCGGTTTTGCCATGAAGAAGGTGAAGGGCCACGGCAGCAAGCGGGAGATGCTGGTGGGGGATCGCACCGACAAGCAGCCGCAGCAGACCATCGCCCCCTGGTATGCCCGTCCTGCCGGACGCACTGGCGAGGTGGTGATCATCGGCGGCGGCATCGCCTCGGCCATGACGGCGCTCTCTCTGGTGGAGCGGGGTCGCAAGGTGACGTTGCTGTGTGCAGATAGCGAACCGGCCACCGGCGCCTCCGGCAACCGCCAGGGCGCGCTCTATCCCCTGCTCAACGGCGAGCACGATGCCCTGTCACGCTTCTATTCCCTCGCCTTTGGCTATGCCCGCCAACGGCTGCTGGCGTTGGCCGAACGCCATCCTATCGCTTTCGAATTGTGCGGAGTGACACAGCTCGGTTATGACGACAAATCGGCAGCCAAGTTGGCGAAAATGAGCCAGGGCCCCTTCCCGTCCGAACTGATGCATTCCCTCTCTACAGCAGAGGTAGAGCAGGTAGTCGGCCTGCCCTGTGGCCACAGCGGCGTCAGTTACCCGCTGGGGGGCTGGCTCTGTCCGGCCGATCTCACCCGCGCAGCTATCAAAGAAGCACAAGCCAGCGGCCTGCTGGAGGTCGTGTTCAACACCGAGGTAGTCGCTATTACTGAACTGGCCGATGGTTGGCAATTAGAGAGCCAGGATGGCCGCCACTGGCAGGCCCCCAATCTGGTGGTCGCTGCCGGTCACCAATTGCCAGCATTGCTCCCCTTTGCCGAGCTGCCGCTCTATCCGGTGCGCGGTCAGGTGAGCCATGTGCCGACCACGGCCAGCTTGCGTCAGCTCAGCACAGTGCTCTGCTACGATGGCTACCTCACGCCGATGCACAACGATCAACACTGCATCGGCGCCAGTTATGGCCGCAACCAGAGCAGCCTTGAATTTCGTGCCGAGGAGCAAATCCAGAATCAGGTGCGGCTGCAAGCCTGCCTACCGGAGCAAACCTGGCCCGCCGAGGTGGATGTGAGTGGCAACGAGGCGCGCGTGGGGGTGCGTTGTGCCAGTCGGGATCACCTGCCGGTGGTGGGGCCAGTGGCCAGATTGCAAGGTCTGGCGGATCACTACGCGCAGCTGCAGCATGATCAGCACAACGCCCAGCCGCTCCCCCTTCACCCCGGCCTCTATGTGCTGGGGGCGCTCGGCTCGCGGGGCCTCTGCTCGGCGCCGCTCTGTGGTGAGCTGCTCGCCAGCGAGATCTGCGGCGATCCGCTGCCGCTGGCCGCCGATCTGCTGGAAGCGCTCCACCCAGCCCGTTATTGGGTACGCAAGCTGCTCAAGGGCAAAGCGCTGGTCTAAACCGGACTCTGCAAACAAATAGAATGGCCGCCCATCGGGCGGCCATTCTATTTATCAAATCGTGCGATGCTGGATATTGCGTCTTGAGATAGCGCTCATTTGGGCCAGTGCACCCCGAGTTGTTCGCCGTAACCTGTCTGACGCTGGAATCCGTCGAGCCGTCCCTTGATCTTGTTCAGCTCGCCACTGCCCGCTGCCCACGCGGCATAGCGCAGCGCCTGGCAATCTGCATGACCGGCTAATCCCGCAATCGCACCGCCCACCTGATTGGCCCCTTGCAGCACCATCTCCTTGAAGCGGGATTCGTAGTCAAACATGCTGGAGAGCAGCCGCCCCCAGCGCTGACGGGCAGGATCGTTACTGTTCGCGCTCTGACGCCAGCGGGGCAGCAACACGGTAGCGTTGGTGGTCACCGTCACCCGGTTGAGCTGGCAGCGCCCCGGCAACTGCTCGGTATCCAGCTGCCAGTCCACCTGATAACTCGCCTTGCCGAGTACGGGCTTGCCATTCACCTTGGGAGCACTCTGGGCAATCGCCCGGGCAAGCTGCTCCGGACTGGTTGCATTGACCTCATAAAAACGGACATTGATGCGGGACTCTGGCACCACTTGCGGCCGGCTCGGCTGAGCCTGACTCATCAGGGGGAACAGCAACAACCCGACCCCCACTACTCCATAAACCTTGCTGACCATGCCAGACTACCTTCCTTGATTGCACGGGCGGAGTACCAACCTTGGTGAACCCCACCGCCACACAGATGACGGGTATAGCCTATGTGTGACGACGAGGCGGCGCAATACAATGATGCGCCCAGAAATCAGAGCACGCTCACAGGTTGCGTGAGCAGAGTATGGCACAAGGGCAAAACTGTATTTTTATTGAGCATGACGGCTGATGCGCTGCCAGTCGAGGTGATAGTTTTTTTCACATTGATGTCATGACCATCTATCTGAATAAAATGATCATTTTTAAGACGGTTGGCAAAAAAGTCCTGATCTGCCCCCTCATTGAGCCACAGCTCGCAAAGTCCCCGTTTTCCCTCTCTGGCATAGAATCTCGGGGTGACCAGCAGCGCAACCCCATCTACCCGGATGGCATGACGAGCCAGGCAGTTTGCTTCGGTGGTTTTGGATGTCAGCGCGGCAAAACGGGGTCTGTTCCCCTCGGCAACCACCAGTACGCCGTAAGAGTGAGGAGCCATGAGACGCCGCATAGCGACCGCCTGATGAGGACCGGTTTGATGAAAACCGTCATTGGTTACTGCAAACACGCAAGTAGGTGAAAATAGCATCGCAAGCAGGAAAAGAGAGCGTTTAATGCCTGAAAAATCACCAACCACCACATAAAAGCCTCAAAAGACAACCAAGGCTGGCAAGGGTAGGTAGCCAAACCCGCTGGGTAAAGTACCTTTACCTTTCTTTAATTCTGTTCATGGGGTTAAACGTTGATTTAGCTCACACAACATCCTGTTTCCAGTCGCCACTCTACCCCTATCGGAATAGACTCCCTCCACTCTCATCCAATCAGAAGGCAACATATGCTGGAACTCATCGTTGGCACCCTAGTCACCCTGGTGGTGGGCCGTGCCATTTTCAAAGGATACTCCGCGACCGGGGTGCTGCTGAGCGGCGGCTTGCTGCTGCTGGTCATCACCGCCATGATGGGCAAGCCGGTACTGCCGAGCAAGGTGGTCAGCACCGGTTATATCGCAACCGATATCTTCGAATACGTCCGCTTCCTGCTCAATGACCGTGGCGGTGGACTGGGGATGCTGATCATGGTGCTGTGCGGCTTTGCCGGCTACATGAGCCATATCGGTGCCAACACCATTCTGGTCAAGCTGGCCAGCAAACCGCTCGGCATCATCAAGTCCCCTTATATCTTGCTGGTGGCTGCCTATCTGGTGGCCTGCGCCATGTCGCTGGCGGTCAGCTCCGCTACCGGCCTCGGCGTGCTGTTGATGGCAACCCTGTTCCCGCTGATGGTCAACATGGGGATCTCCCGTGGCGCGGCTGCGGCCGTGTGCGCCTCGCCAGCCGCCATCATTCTGGCACCCACCTCCGGTGACGTGGTGATGGCCGCCCAGGCCGCCAACATGCCGCTGCTGGATTTTGCCTTCAAGCTGACCCTGCCCATCTCGCTGGTGGCGATCGCCTGCATGGCGGTGACCCACTTCTTCTGGCAGCGCTACCTTGACCAGAAATCCGGTGAGCACAACGAGCCGGTCGCCCCGGGTGATCTGGTGACGACTGCGCCTGCCTTTTACGCCATCCTGCCCTTTACCCCCATCATCGGGGTGCTGGTGTTTGACGGCAAATGGGGTCCGCAGCTGGATATCGTCACCATCATCGTCATGTGCATGGTGCTGGCCAGCCTGCTGGAACTCGTGCGTATCCGCAATGGCAAGGAGCTGCTGGACGGTCTGCAGGTCTGCTGGCGCAACATGGCTGACGCCTTTGCCGGTGTGGTCATGCTGCTGGTCGGTGCCGGCGTCTTCGCCCAGGGTCTGATGACCATCGGCTTTATCGACACCCTGCTGGCTCACGCGCAGGATCTCGGTTCGGGCGGCCTGATCATGATGCTGTCACTGGTGGTGATCACCACCCTGGCCGCCTTCACCACCGGCTCGGGCAATGCCCCCTTCTACGCTTTCGTGGAGCTGATCCCCAACCTGGCCAGCAGCCTTGGCATCAACCCGGCCTATCTGGTGATTCCCATGCTGCAAGCCTCCAACCTGGGTCGCACCATTTCTCCAGTCTCCGGGGTGGTGGTCGCCTGTGCCGGGATGGGCAAGCTCTCGCCGTTCGAGGTGGTCAAGCGCACCAGTATGCCGGTCGCCGTCGGCCTGCTGGTGGTGATCGTCGCCACCCAGATCATGGTACCCGCCTGATCATTGACCAGCCCGGCACCCTGCCGGGCTGGTATCCTCCCCCCCCTTTGCAGTAGACTCGGTGCTCATTTTCCCCCTAAGGAGGACCGAGATGAGTATTACGGTTCAACTTGCCCATTTCAGTGATTGCCACTCCCACTTCGATGGCGCGCCCATGAGCTTCTCCCCTGTCGGTGAAAGCCAATGGCGCACCCAGTGCGGCGGTTATGCCCGGATCCTGACCCGACTGACCCAACTGCGTGCCAAAGCCGCAGCAGACGGCCAGCGTTTTCTGTTTCTGCACGGTGGCGACTCCTTTCAGGGCTCGCTCTATTTCAACCGCTTCAAAGGGCGCGCCAACGCCGACCTGCTCGCCATGCTGGCCCCCGATGCCATGGTGCTCGGCAACCACGAGTTCGATCTGGGTAACGGCCCGCTGGTGGAGTTCTTGCGCCAGCTCGATTTTCCGGTGCTGGCCGCCAATCTGGACAACAGTCAGGAGCCTGCCGACACGCCGCTTGGGCTGTGGGATATTCCCCACCTCTACGACGCCCATCAGCCCTGGCATCGTCAGGTGATCGACGGGGTTCCCTTTGCGCTGCTTGGCATCACTCTCGCCCAGATGGCCGCCATCGCCAACCCGGATCCCCACACCCGTTTTCACGCGGTGGCCGACACCCTCACCAAGGTGCTGCGGGAGATAAAGAGCGAAGGGATCCACCATATCGTGCTGCTGAGCCACCTCGGGCTGGATCAGGACAAGCTGCTGGCCGAGCGCTTCCCCGAGCTCAGTCTCATCATTGGCGGCCATACCCACAGCCTGCTCGGCGATCTCGCGCCGCTGGGTCTGCCAAGTGAAGGCTGCTATCCGCTGATGAACAACGGGGTGGCTATTTTGCATGCTGGCCACAGCGCCCTCTGCCTCGGTGTCTGCGAGCTCACCTTCGATGAGGCAGGCCGCGTCGTGCAAAGTGAGGGGCAGCTGGAGTGGCTCCCCTGGCAGCCCTGGCCATTTGCCTCCACCCCACCCGCCGGGCTCACCTTCTGCAAGCCGGATCAACAGCTTGAACAACATCTGGCCAAACGCTACCGGCCGGAGATTGAAACCATGAGCCAGCGCATCGTCACCCGACTGGCGGCGCCCCTGCTCCATCAGCGACTGCCGGATGCCACCCTGCCGCACGGCAGCCAGCTCGCCCCGCTGGTGGCCCGCGCCATGCTGACCGCTGCCCGTGAACAGGTAGGCGAGGTGGACTTTGCCCTGCACAACGCCGGCGGCGTGCGCTGCTCGCTGGAGCCTGGCCCCCTGAGCGAAGCGGATATCGCCGGTCGCCTGCTGCCGTTTGCCATTCCCCTCACCCTCTATCGGGTGCACGGTCACGAGTTGGCGGAAGCGCTGGAGAATGCCATCGACAACGCCACCAACAACGGCGTGGTCGGCAATGGCAACGGCAGCTTCCCCTACACCGCGGGGGTGCGATTCACCTATCAGGCCGATCGGCCCAAGGGCCAGCGCATCACCCGACTGGAGTGGGAAGCCGCCCCCGGCCAGTGGCAAGCGGTCAATGCCGAACAGGTCTATCGCGGAGTGTCGAGCGCCTATACCGCCTCCGGCAAGGAGGGCTACACCGCACTGGCGCGGACCCTGACCCAGCACAATCAGGAGCTCGGCATCACCTTGGCCGACGCCTTTATCCGCTGGGCCCGTCACCTGCCGACACTGGAAGCGCAGCCGCCCCTGCTTGAGTACCTCAGCTGATGCAGAGGGGGATGGCTTGCCACATCCCCTGACGGCCAAAATTGCCGCAGCCAGCGCCCGGTTCCCTGCAAGAACCGGGCTTTTTCGAGAATATTTGCCCCACACGGGCCCGCCCCATTGCATCGCACTCACTAGCTCGGCAAGATAGGCCCGCTTTCAAGACCAGCTGCAGGAACAGGCGACTTCATGAATCACTCCATCCGTTTCACTCCCCCTCGCGTCAACCCGGGCATCAAGCCAGCCATCGTGCTGCTGACCGCCTTGCTGGCGCTGCTCTTCTGTCTGCGCAACCCGCTCTTCCACGCCATGGCGCCGGGCTTTGATGCCTCGCTGTTTGCGGTGATGGGCAAGATGTGGAGCGAAGGGGGCGTGCTCTATCGCGACATGATCGACATCAAGGGGCCGATGATCTTCGCCCTCGACGCGCTGGGCTATGGACTGGGGGGATTTGTCGGGATCTGGGCACTGGAGTGGGTGCTCTGCTGGCTCGGATTGCTGGCCAGCTGGCAGGCCTTTGCCCAGCTCGGACTCTCGTTCAAGGCGCGCCTTGGCGCCATGCTGGCGGTGCTGGCTCTCTACGGCACCCGTTACTACTACGGCAACATGACCGAGGACTGGACCTTCCACCTCGCCCTCATCGCCCAGTGGGCCTTCATTACCCTGCTGCTGGACAAGGGATTTCGCTGGTGGCCGGCGCTGGTGGCGGCCCTCACCTTCGCCATCGTCGCCTGGATGCGCACCAACAACGGCGCCTTCTGGGGTGCCTGGTATCTGGTGCTGTTCTGCCACTGGTGTCTGCACGAAAAGTGGCGTGACGCCATCTTGCTGCTCATCTCCAGCCTGCTGGGGTTGGCGCTGATTGGCGGCCCGCTTTACGCCTACTTTCAGCAACATGATCTGCTGGCGGCCTTCAAATACTACGCCTTCGACATCTTCTTCGAGGGGAGCTACGGCAATGGTTTCTCCCCCATGGTGGGCGCCGTCGGCCTGCTGCGCACCGGCCTCATCATGCTGCTGCCCGCCTTCATCATTCTGATGCTGAGCCGCCGTCAGGAGTGGTATCTGCCCGCCCTGCTGGCGACCCTGTTTGGGGTGCTGTTTACCCTGATCGCCAATTCGGTCTCCGGCCATGTGTTCGATCACTACGACGTGCTCTATCTGCAACTGGCACTGCTGCCACTGGCGGTATTGCTGGATCGCAGCGAACAGCAGGCAGATGCCATCGGCCTGCTCTGCATCTCGCTGGTGGTACTCACCGCCAGCTGGCTGCTGGCCCAGCAACTCGCCTTTGGCTGGAGCACCAAGGAGTGGTCCCTCGAGCGGGTCAACGAGGTGCTCGGCACCAGCCTGCTGTGGGCGCTGCCGGTGCTCATCCTCATCCCCCTCTGGCGCGCCTGGGATGTGCGCAGTGCCACCCCCTGGCTGGCGACGCTGGCCATGCTGCTGCTGATGATCAACAACGCCTGGGAAGGGACCCTCAAGGGTCGCCCCTTCAATCCGGCGGCGCAGATACGGGTTGATCGCATCAAGGCAGAGACCAGCCCGAGCGACAAGATCTGGGTCGATGGCATCCAGCCGCAATATTATCTCTGGACCGATCGCCAGCCAGCATCCGCCTACCTCTTCTTTGCCAACGTCAATCCGCCCTATGACGTGCGCGAGCGAGTGCTGGCCGATATCCAGCGCCAGAATCCGAAGTTCATCATCGCCAAGCCGGATCGGGTGAGCGAGGAGCTGAAAAAACCGAGCTCCCCTTCCCATCTCGCCTTCTATCAATACCTGACCAGCCACTATGAAGAGGTGGATCCGGGTCTCTATCGCCGACGCTGATCGTCAATACGCCCTGCAGGGCGGCCATTGTTGCAATGGCCGCCCTTTTTCTTGCGCCAGAGCCCTTGCAGCAGCGGCCCGCAGTAGGCAAGCCCGCCCGAGATAACTACAATGACGCTCTTTTGGATGTAACGAGTAACACCATGGCGGAACTGACTTATCTGGGCGTCTATCCAGACCCCCTCAAGGCACAGGTACAACAGCTGATTGCGGCAGGCAAGCTGGGGGAGATGCTGGCCAAACGCTATCCGGAGAGCCACCAGATCCAGAGCGACAAGGCGCTGCTTGCCTACACCATGGAGCTGAAGAACCGCTACCTCAAGAGCTCGGCGCCCCTGTCAAAGGTGGTGTTCGATGGCAAGATCAACGTGATCAAAGATGCCCTCGGCCTGCACACCTACGTCAGCCGGGTGCAGGGCAGCAAGCTCAAGGCCAAGAACGAGATCCGCATCGCCGCCCTGTTCAAGGAGGCACCGCCCCCGTTCCTGAAAATGATCGTGGTGCACGAACTGGCCCATATCAAAGAGAAGGATCATAACAAGAGCTTCTACCAGCTCTGCCAGCACATGGAGCCCGACTATCATCAACTGGAGTTTGATCTCAGGCTCTGGCTCACCTGGCGCGATATCGACAAGGCCAACCGCTAGGCTGACAACCGTTTCAGGGAGGAAACATGTCATTCGCCGCAACCCCCTTTGGTGCCACCCGCTTTATTGCCACTTTGGTAATGGCCAACTTGGTCTGCGCTGCCCGTCCCCGCCGCGCGTCACGTGGGCTGCTGGCCCTGCTGCTTCTGCTCGCGGGGCACAGCGCCCGGGCCGATGAGCGCTGGCAGAGCGACAGCTATCTGGTCGAGAGCTTTATGGCCATCGCCATGGAGCGGGAGTATGGCGAAGCCAGGCAGACCCGTTTTGCCCGCTGGCAGCAGCCGATCCGGCTGCAACTTATCAACGAATCGGGTGACAAGCCGCTGCAGTCCGACGTGGTGAAGGTACAGGCGGCCCATCTGGCTCGCATCACCGGCCACTCCATCAGCATGGTGGCCGCAAAGCCCAACCTCACCCTGATCATGACCGACTACAGCAAGATGAAAAGCTGGGCCAACCGCACCATGGGTGGTGATCCATCGGTCAAGATGGCGCTCAAGGAGGGGCTCTGCCTTGCCAACTTCGCAACCAATGCGAAACACGAGATCAGCCGTGCCACCATCATCATTCCGGTAGACTACAGCCGGGCCAAGGGGCGCTTTCTCGACTGCGTGGTGGAGGAGTTCACCCAGGTGATGGGGCTGCCCAACGACTCGGACAAGGTGTTTCCCTCCATCTTCAATGACAACAGCATCGACAGCTTTTTGACCGGGCTGGACTATGTGCTGCTCAAGATGGCCTATCACCCTGCCCTCAAAGCCGGGATGAGCAGTGACGAGATCCGCGCCGCACTGCCCATTGCGCTGGCCGATCTGCGCGCCAAAGGGGAGATCCGCGAAGCCAATCGCCGGGTGCAGCAGCAGAGCCTGAAAAGCTGGGCGGGACTGTAACGGCATGGCTCAACCCAGAGTCAGACAAGCCACCGCGAACCTCTCACCACCCACAAAAAACGCAGCCACCTGGCTGCGTTTTTGTTGTCCGGGGATCGGCGGATCATTCGCGGGCATGCCCGTTTATCAGCAACCCATTTATCCAACGCCCGAGTTATCCACTGACAGTGCGGGATCAGGAGGCGACGTTCTCTTCCGGCATCCAGCTCTCGGCGTTCTCCCACACCTCCTGCACCATGGCTTCGGCCAGCTCTTTGTCTTCCTTGCTGGCACGGCTGACGGTCAGAGCCATGGCACTGCCTGGCGCGACCCGCACATGGATGTCGGGAAATTTTTCGCCAAGCTGCTTGAGCAGCTCCTGACGTAGCGCCTCCATGGTCGAGGTCGGGATCTGATGTTTTCTGTCGATGATGATTTCAAGACGCATAGGAAACTTCTCCATGATTTATAACTGTATTTTTATCCAGTATTCATAGGAAGTAAAGTGCCAACTTGCACCAATCAGAAAAGATCCAGCTGCTGACCGCAGATCCGGTCGAACGACTCGCCGATAAAGGGCAGGATGGCATCGGCAATGGGCCGCAACTGCTTGTCTATGTAGTGTTCGTAATCGATGGCGCTGCGCCTGTATTCCAGCGGCTCTGGGCCATTGAGGGTCATCAGATAGGCGATGGCGCCCCGATGCTGATAGCGCTGGGGCAGACCGCGGCGCAGGTTCTCCTCATCGGCCAGCCGCGCCGCTCGCACATGGGGCGGTACATTCTTCTGATACTCCTCGAGCTTCTGGCGCAGCCGTTTGCGGTAGATAAGCAGATCGTCGTGACGACCGGCGCGGGTCTCATCCACCATGGTGCGCACATAGCCGCTGGGATCTTCATCGTGAAACACCAGCTCGTAGAGGCGGGTCTGAAACTGCTTGGCCAGCATGGTCCAGTCGGTGCGCACCGATTCGAGCCCCTTGAACACCAGCTGTTCACTCCCCTCGCTGGCCTTGCCAACCAGCCCCGCATAGCGCTTCTTGCTGCCCTTCTCCAGCCCGCGGATGGTGGGCATCAGAAAACGGCGGTAGTGGGTCTCGTACTGGATCTCGAGATAACTCGGCAGGTCGAACTCGCGCCTGATCAGTGCAGCCCAGTTATCGTTGATCATTTGAGCCAGTCGCTGGCCGATCTCGTCCGCCTCATCGGGGCTGGTCTCGCGCCCCAGATGGACAAAGGTGGAGTCGGTGTCGCCATAGATCACCTCGAACCCCTTCGCCTCAATCCACTCGCGGGTCTGCTGCATGATGCTGTGGCCACGCAGGGTGATGGAGGAGGCTAGGCGCGGATCATAGAAACGGCAGCCCCCCGACCCCAGCACCCCGTAGAAAGAGTTCATGATGATCTTGATGGCCTGGGAGAGTGCCTTGTTGCTGGCGGCCTTGGCTCTGTCCCTCGCCGCCCACAGGGTGGCGATGAGTTCCGGCAAGAAGTGCCGCTCGCGGGAGAACATGGCGCCGCGAAAGCCCGGAATGGCGTGCTCGGGATGCTGCAGCCCTTCGATGAGCCCCATGGGGTCGATGCAGAAGGTACGGATGATGCTGGGGTAGAGGCTCTTGAAATCGAGCACCAGCACATGGCGATAGAGACCGGGTTTGGAGTCCATCACATAGCCGCCGGGGCTTGCCAGCCCCCCGTCGGCCGGCAGATTGGGGGCCACGTAGCCGCCACGATGGAGCCGCGGCAGATAGAGGTTGGTAAAGGCCGCCACCGAGCCCCCCACCCGGTCCAGCTCAAGGCCGGTGAGGGAAGCGCGCTCGATGGCAAAAGGGATAAGGTGGCAGTAATCGAAGATCTCCCACACCAGCTTGCAATCTTCCAGGTTGTAGCGGGCCAGTGCCTCCTTATCGGAGTGGAACAGCTCGGTGATCTTCTCCCCCCGATTGGCCACGTCCTCGATATCCTTGCCACGGCCAAGCAGTTCGCTCGCCACCGCATCCAGGCTGTAGCTGGCAAACTGCCAGGTGGCGCTTTTCAGGGTATCGATGCCGTCGAGCACCATGCGCCCGGGAATGATGACGTTGCCGGTTTGGGGATCGCCCCGTGACGAGCGCCAGAAGCAGAGCTCACGACCCCGCCCGAGCCGCAGCCGCCGCTTGTTAAGCTCGGCGCGGCGTAGCAGCAGGCGAAAATCAAAATTGACCACGTTCCAGCCGATGACCAGATCGGGGTCATGCAGGCTGAACCAGCTCTCCAGCGCACTCAGCAGGGCGCTCTCGTCCTCTACCCACTGGACCTGGGTGCCCCAGCTGTAGGCATCGGCCTCCGGGGTGCCGATCATGATGACCCGCGCATCCTGCTCGCTGTAAAGACCGACCGAGAAGAGGGCCCCGTCCATGGCGCACTCCACATCCAGCGACACCCAGGAGAGGGTTGGCGTCACCGCCTGCGGCGCGCAGCGTGCCTCGTTGACCTCCCAGTAACCCTGCTGGCCCCCCTTTTTTACCGCCCGGCCATCGAAGCGCACACCAGCGGTGATGAAGCGCTCCATCAAAAAACGCTCTGGCAGCCGGATATCCGCCTCGAAGTGCTCCAGCCCGCGAATGAGCAACAGCTCGATGGCGCGGTGAAAGGCACTCAGGGTAGCGAAATAACAGCCCACCACAGGGCGACCGTCGAAGGTGTGCATCGGCAGGCGGCGAAACCGCCCGCTCACCCCGGCCCCCTTGAACAGCTCGGCGGCTTCTGCCATATGGCTCTGCGGCAAAAAGAACAACGGCTCCTGCCCCGGCACCACCACCCGCACCGGCCCCTGCGCGCTCCAGAGCCACATCACGATTTCGGTGGTAGCGGCGTGCCCGTTGCGGCCGCGCACGTCCCGACCGTGGCGGGTCAGGATAAAACCGTCGAGGGGCGGAGTGGCGGGTACGGTGGGCTGGGTTGCAGTCATGAAGCGTAAAGGGGCTGTCCGAGAATGGGACTATTGTACGTTCATACAGTGCCTGCTCGCAATCGTCACGCTTGCTGCGAGGCGGGAGTCAAACTGGTAAGCTCGATCCGGTCGTTATTCCCGCCCATCCCGTTCTGACCACTCTTCGCCGACAAAAGGAGTCTCTGTGGCAATCTATTCCCTGCTGGATCAGCTGGCTATCCCCTACCAGCGCTTTGACCATCCTCCGGTGTTTACCTGTGAGGAGGCGAGCAAGTTGCTGCCCGACCTGCCCGCCGCCAAGACCAAGAACCTCTTTTTGCGCGATCCGAAAAGCGAGCGGCTGTTTCTGGTGGTGAGTCCGGAGGAGCGCCGGGTCGACCTCAAGGCGCTGGCTGCCATGCTCGGCGTCAAGCGGCTGAGCTTTGGCTCCCCGGAGCGGCTCGATGCGGTGCTCGGCCTCACCCCGGGCTCGGTGACCCTGCTAGCCATGGTGCGCGACAGGGAAAAAGCGGTAGAGCTGGTGGTGGACGAAGCCATCTGGCAGGCCGAACAGGTGCAGTGCCATCCGCTGGTCAACACCGCTACTCTGATCATCCGCCTCGACGATGTGCGCCGTCTGCTGACCCATCTGGACAGGGAGGCCATCGTAATGCGCTTGCCTGCTGCAACCTGCGATTAGCACAACGTCTGGCGGTTGGGTTCACCCTGCCGCCAACACAACCTCCTTTCACACAGCGAAATTGACTGACAAGACAATAAAATGGCTCCTTGTGCTTTGATAAATCGAGTCAGCAGTTGCCATCGTGCAAGAAATCGGAGGTGAGCACATTCGGCCATTTAACCCATTGATAATAGGTTGGATTCATGTTGTGATCGGCCACTGCCAGCGGGCGATACCCCATCGCCTGTTCGTTCACAGGTGACTTCCCAGAGAGCCCCTTGATGCCAAGTCTGTTTTCCTCGGCCCAGTTGTTGAGTCTGGTGCTGTTCGTCACGCTGTCACATGTGGGGGTCGCCACCATTTTCGCCACCATGTGGCACACCCATCGCCAGCTCAGGGCATTGATCTACTGGTCAGGGGGGGAACTGGTGATCGCAGGGGCTTTTTGCTGCCTGCTGCTGCGCCCCCTTGAGGGAAATGCATCCCTTGTCAATATTCTCTGCACCAACCTGCTGTTGATGTCGACCGCCCTGCTCTATGAACGGGGTATGCGCCACTTCTTTCGCCGTGAAGCCGACCAACTGGGCTGGCTGCTGCCCACCGTTACCCTCGGCGGTTTCGTCCTGTTTGCCCTGACCGCCCTGCAGCAACCCCTCTTTGATGTGCACAGCCGGATCATCGTGCTCTCCGGCGTGCTCTCGCTGCAGATTGCGCTGCTTATCTGGCAGCTCTGGCGCTACCAGCGGCTGGCCCCCGTCTATCGGGTGCTGCGCTTTGCCATTCTGCTGCTCGGCCTGCAACTGCTGTTGCAACTACTGCGGATCGCCAAACACCTCTGGCAGCCGGAGCAGGCGGCCAACTCCTTCACCGACCCGCTGCTCGGGCCTGTGATCCTGCTCAGCCTGCTCTTTACCATCGCCCGCAGTTATCTGCTGCTGAGCCTGGTCCACACCCGCCAACAGCAAGCCCTGCTGGCCACCCAGCGCAAGCTGGAGCGGCGCGCCAATCAGGATGAGCTGACCGGCCTGTTCAGCCGCCACTATTTCGAACGCCAGGTTGCCCTGCGTGCCCGCGAGATGGCTAGCCCTAGCCAGCTGCTGCTGATCGATCTGGACAACTTCAAGCAGATCAACGGCCACCTCGCCGGTGATGCCATGCTGCGGGCCGTGGGTCGGGTGATCGCCAATACCCTGCCTGCCGAGGGCATGGCCGGTCGGCTTGGTGGCGATGAGCTGGCCCTGCTGCTGATGGCCGACCCGCAGACCCTGCCCGACTACTGCCACAGCCTGCAACAGCAGATCGCCGAGGCGACCCGGGCGCTGGCTGGTGGCCCCATCAGCCTCAGCATCGGCCTCACCTCGCTGCACCCTGACGAGGGATTTGAAGCGGCCTACCTGCGAGCGGATCAGGCTCTTTACGCCGCCAAACAGGCTGGAAGGCAACGGGCCTGCGTGCTGGAACCCCACCACAGCGAACCGCAACCGCTGCAGCCCTGCGCGCTCCTGTCATGAGCACAGTGCTCGCTCTGCAGTGCCGACCGGCCAGGCTGGCAGATGCTCCGGCTTACCGTCGCTATGTCACCGAATGCGCCAAAGACGGACAGCCGCTCTATCAGGTGGCACAATTTGACCCGGACGGCTGGCTACAGAGTCTGCTGGATCACGCCAAAGGACGCAACTTGCCCAGTAGATACTTGCCGACTACCACCTATTTTGCCCTCGATGGCGAGGAGATCATCGCCACCCTGCGTCTGCGTCACGGTGACAATGAGGCAACCCGCCAGTGGCTGGGTCATATCGGTTACGAAACTCGCCCCTCTCGCCGTGGCGAAGGGGCCGCGACCGTGCTGCTGCGCTGGGTACAACAACAGGTGCTGGCAGCGCCGGTGCTGATCTGCTGTGACCAAGACAATCTGGCTTCCCGCAAGGTGATTACAGCAGCCGGTGGCGTGTGGCTGGGACGGCGCTTCCATCCGGGGGATCGCAACTGGCTGGAGATGTATCAACTAGTCCCCTGCCCCAGCCGACCATAGCCGCAGCAGTAATAAAAAGAGCGCCCCGAAGGCGCTCTTTTTGCGAACGTGGCAAGACCGTTAGTAGCTGTCTTCCTGCTCCGCCTTCATCCGGGCCTGACGGGCATAGGCCTCCTCCTCGGCGCTCTCGATCTCCTGCAGCACCGAATCGAGATCGATGGCGGCGCGACTATCTTCAAAGTGACCGGTCAGCTCGCTATCGGGGGTGAGTTTGCCATCTTCAAACAGCGCCCACATCTCCTGGGCATAACGGGTCTTGAGTAGCTCGGGGGCATACATGCCGTAGTAGTTGCGCATGTTGTTGACGTCCCGCTCCAGCATCGCCTTGGCCTGGTTGTTGGCGGCGGCATCCACCACCTGGGGCAGGTCGATAATGACGGGACCCTGTTCATCCACCAGCACATTGAACTCCGAGAGATCGCCGTGAATGAGACCAGCGCAGAGCATCCGCACCACGTAACGGATCACCTTGGCATGGTCGATGACCGCCTGTTCGGGGGTAAGCGCCACATCGTTGAGGCGCGGCGCGACATTGCCATCCTCGTCGGTGATAAGCTCCATCAAGAGGACACCATCGAGGCAGACATAGGGCTGCGGCACCCGCACACCGGCCGCCGCCAGCTTGAACAGGGCGTCGACCTCGGTGTTCTGCCACACCTCTTCATGCTGTTTGCGGCCGTACTTGGAGCCCTTCTCCATGGCGCGAGCGCTGCGGCTGTTACGCACCTTGCGCCCCTCCTGATAGACCACGGCCTGCTTGAAGCTGCGCTTGGACGCCTCTTTATAGACTTTGGCGCAGCGGATCTCGTCGCCGCAGCGCACCACATAGACGTCGGCCTCTTTGCCGCTCATCAACCGGCTGACGACCTCATCGACCAGGCCGTCATCAACCAGAGGTTGGATTCGATTTGGAATTTTCATGGCCGCCCTTTTACCCTATTTCCGCTCTCGAAGATAGCTCCGCGCACGCTCACCTGCCTCTCCCTTTCATAAGACACCCTGTTATCCCCTGTTTGCGCTGTTTTTGTCCACCCGTTCGCCTTAAAAACCACCAGCAGCGGGCCATAAGCGCGAGACCCCTGTACCAACAAAAATGGCCCGCAAGCGGGCCAATTTTCAAGGTTCGGGCGGCAAACCCTGACGAATGCGCTGGATCCCAGCTTCATAGAGGCCGTCATCCCCCTCCTGATGCTCCAGGGTTTCGAAGATCTTGAGAAACCACATGTACTGCTCGGGATGACGGGCCACCTGCCTCTCCACCACCCGGTTCATAGCGTTGACATCGGCCAGCAGATCGGCTGTGGGATAAGGGTCAAACGGCGGCTCAATCTCCAGCAGATAGCACCCCTCATCCTCGTCATAGCTGGCGAAGATGGGCACGGCCCTTGCACCGGTCAGCTTCACCAGCTTGGGCAAGGCTGGCAGGGTTGCCTTGGGGCGGCCAAAGAAGGGAACAAACACGCTCGCCTCGCGGCCGTGATCCTGATCCGGTAGATAGAAGAAACTGGCACCAGCGCGGATCGACTTGATCGCAGGCTTGATGCCGGCGCTACGCTCATAGACCTTGCCTGCTTTGGCCCGCTCGCGGTTGATGTACCAGTCGAACACCTGATCTTTCGGGCTCTTCATCATGGTGCACATCTCGATGCCCATCATGGAGAAGTAGCGACCAATCATGTCAACCGCCCAGGTGTGAGGCACCACCAGGATCACCGGGCGGCCTGCAGCCTGCTCCGCTTGCACATGCTCCCAGCCGGTGACCTTGATACGGCGGGTCAGCCGCGCCTTGCTGCGCCAGCTGAGCTCGCCAAAGCCCATAAAGGTCTTGAGCCCGACCCGGATCGATTTGAGCAGCAGCGCCTGTCGTGCGGCGGCATCCAGCTCGGGAAAGCAGATCTTGAGGTTGGTATCGGCGATATAGGCCTGCTTTTTCGAAAAACGCAGCAGGGTCGGTGAGACCAGATCGGCAAAGCGATCCCTCAGTCTCGCGGGGGTAAATGCCAGCAGGGAGAGCAGGCCCAGCACACACCAGCTACCCCACCATTTGGGATGCAGCAGGCGGCTATGAAATGAGGTATCAAATACCGGATCTAACGCAGACATGGCGGCCATCAAGTCATCAAAAACAAACGGTTATTGTAGTTATCCTGACATTTTTTTCTACCCTGGGGAGGCAGGCCATCGACCCGCAAGGCACTGATCAGACGAGTTATCATAAAAAATGGCCCACCTGGGGCCATTTCAATCAACGCAAATTCCGGGTCAGCCGTGGGGCGACAATCCCTTGCGGATCCGCTGGATCCCCGCCTCGTAGAGGCCATCCAGCCCCTCCTGATCCTGACGGGTATCGAAAATCTTGAGGAACCACATGTACTGGCCCGGATGGCGCATCAGCTGCTGTTGCACCATCTCATTCATACGACAGGTATCGGCCATCACATCCTCGGTGGGATAGTTGTCGAACGGTGCCTCAATCTCCAGCCGGTAGCAGTGGTTCGCTTCGTCATAGCAGGCGAGCAGAGGCACCGCCTTGGCGCCGCTGACCTGCACCAGACGGGGCAAGGCAGGCAGGGTCGCTTTGGGATAGCCAAAGAAGGGGGCGAAGATGCTCTTCTCGCGGCCATGATCCTGATCCGGCAGATAGAAGAAGCTGCGACCGCTCTTGATGGTCCTGATCACCGCCTTGATCCCGGCGCTGCGCTCATAGACGCGGCAACCGTTCTTGGCCCGTGCACGGTTGAGGTGCCAGTCAAACACCGGATTACGCGCCCGTTTCATCATGGTGCACATCGGCACCCCGCGCTGGGTGAAGCAGTAACCAGCGGCATCCACCGGCCAGGTATGGGGCACCACCAGGATCACCGGACGGCCGGCCGCCCGCTCCGCCTCGATATGCTCCCAACCGATCACCTGCATCCGGCTCATCAGATAACGCTGGCTGCGCATGGTGAACTCGCCAAATCCCAACAGACTCTTGAGGCCGACCCGGATCGAGGTCAGTGCAATGGCATCCCGCTCTTCCGGGCTCTTGTCCGGGAAGCAGATCTCCAGATTGGTTCTGGCGATATAGATCTGTTTTTTCGAGATACGAAACACCAGCGGTGCCAAGGCTTCGGCCAAACGGTCGCGCAATCGCACCGGCACAAAGGCGAGCAGCATCAGCACGCCGAGCGCCAGCCAGCTAAACCAGTAGCGGGGATGCAGAAAACGGGCTTCAAAAGAGGAGTCAAATACGGGATCTTGGGACGACATGTATTGGGGTCGAGCGAAAAAGTGGTGCTGCATTGTAGTCGTCCTGACAGGTAATACCAGTTAAATCCATGGCAAATAGCCCGCCACGGGCGCCACATCAAAAAACCATAAAAAAATGCCCCGCACTGCGGGGCATTTTGCTCGTTACACAACCAGAGTGGAGGCTCTTTGTCCATCCATCGTATGACTGGTCGTTTATCCCGTCGCTCTCGGAGCGCACTGCTTATCCATTTCCCGATGTCACATCTTCTTCAAGATTTAGCGGTGAGCACCCTGGCGGGCCATGCCGTTATTCATTTCGGTATTACGCTGCGGCAGAAAAAACATCAGGTAACGCAGTGCCACATACCCGACGATGACGGTAGCCACCCCAAGCTCGAAGTGGGCCAGCAGTCTGATCTGCTCGACGTAGTGACTCCCTTGCGCAAACCCTTCCACCAGATGAGCCACTTTGAACAGGGCGGTGGCACCGATCACCAGCGGGAAGGTGAAGGCGGCATAACCCGGCGAGAAGGGCAGACGCAGCAGTTTGATGAAGGCCAGATAGATGATGCCGGTCATCAGGATGGCGATCCCCAACAGCACGGCCACCAGCAGCAGTGACGGCTCCTGGCTGACGGTCAGGTAACCGGCCAGAGAGAGGCTGGCAGGGGCAGCCAGAATGGCGATGGTCGGTTTGGCGGCATCCGGCACTTCATGGCTGAAGATCAGGCGATAGAGCATCAGCGGCAGCATCAGGCCGTAGCATATGATCCCGAACCAGAGCAAGCCGTTAGCCAGCGGGGCAAACTGACCACCCGGGAAGGCGACGTCAGCAACGATGATGCCCACCGGCGGCACGAACCAGCTCGGCACCATGTGGTGGATTTCAAACTCTTTGGCGCGATGCCAGATAAAGGTGGCCAGGAACAGCAGGTGAACTGCCACGGCAAATAGCCAGAGGGCCTCGCCCGCTTGCGGCGCAATCATACCCAGCGCTTTGGAGACCACCATGGTGCCCATGGCATAGGTCGGTACCACACTGCCCACCACGGGGTGAGCGAGATCCTGCAACAGCAGGCGGGGGTGAAGCAGAAACTTGAAGGTCAGGATCACCAGCAGCACGGCCGCAATGGCAGCGCCCAGCAGTTGCATCCGGCCATCGAAGTGACCGGCATTTTCCCAACACCAACCAAGGCTGGCGATGCCCAGCGCCAGACCCGCCATGGGGGTTGGGGCGGCAGCCAGTGATTTACGGGTTCTTGCGATCATGATGACACCTTTCTATTGATGACTATGGCGATAGGATAATGCCCCCTTATCGTTTACGATATCTAAATGAATTAAATCAATCATTCAGGAAAACCAAACACGATGAAACTGACCCTGCAGCAGCTGAAAGTGTTCGCCACCATTGCCCGTTATGGAAACCTTGGCCTTGCCGCCAACGAGCTCTGCCTGAGCAAGGGGGCCGTCTCCCAGTCGCTGCAGGAGCTGGAGCGCCAGCTCTCTACCCCGCTGTTTGACCGCATTCACCCCAGATTGCAGCTCAACAACGAGGGGCGCCTGCTGCAACCGGCCGCCGAAGAGCTGCTGACCCGGATGCAGGATATCGAGAACCTGTTCAGCCCCGATGCCGAGCCGAGCGGCCAGCTGCGCCTTGGTGCCAGCCAGACCATCGGCAACTACCTGCTCCCCACCCTGCTCGCCAGCAGCAAACAGGAGCTGGGGCTCCCCCCCAAGGTGACCATCAACAACACACACCTGCTCTGCCATGCGCTGGCCAACTTCGAGCTGGATATGGCGCTGATCGAGGGGGAGAACCACCACCCCGACCTGCTCGCCGAACCCTGGCTGCAGGACGAGATGCTGGTGGTGGCCCCACCCGGTCACCCGCTTGCCAACAAGAAGGAGCTCTCCCTCTCCCGTCTGGGGGGCGAGACTTGGGTATTGCGTGAAGCACAATCGGGCAGCCGCGAGCAATTTATCCAGCAGATCCAGCCCGAGCTGCCCCGCTGGCAACCAGGGCTTGAACTCAACACCCTGGAGGCGGTGATGCTGGCGGTGGAGAAGGGGCTTGGTATCTCCTTTATCTCCCGGCTGGCAGCCTCGGATCGCCTGGCAGATGGGCGGCTGATCGCCCTGCCCCTCTCCCGCCGCTTCCCGCGCCAGCTCTCCCTTATCTGGCACAAGCAGAAGTACCACTCCACCTCCCTGCGCCACTTTATCCACTTCTGCCGGGCTCAGGTGAACAATGCCGAGGTGAGCCGTGCAGAGTAACGCGCGCTCGGAGCGCCGCTGGCAGACCTGCATGCCTATGGGAAAAAAAACAGAGAGGGAGCCACGGCTCCCTCTCTTTGATTCGCTTCTGAGTATCACTTCGCCAGACTGCGCAACCAGCTGATCTCCTCGCCCCAAATGGACTCGTCTATGGTCTCGAGGATCAGCGGAATGCGATCGAAGCGATCATCATTCATGATGTGGTGGAATACCGCCTCCCCCAGATTGCCCTCCCGCAAGCTGTGATGGCGATCGACCCGGCTGCCGAAGGTACACTTGGCGCCGTTGATATGCATCCCCTTGAGATAATGAAAACCCACCGTGCGGTCGAACTCGGCAAAGACAGTGGCGCAGCTCTCGGTGGTGCGCAGATCATAACCTGCGGCAAAGGCGTGGCAGGTATCGAAACAGATCCCGACCCGGCTCTTGTCCTCCACCCCCTCGATGATGGTGGCGAGGTGCTCGAACGACCAGCCGAGGTTGGTCCCCTGCCCGGCGGTATTCTCGATCACCGCCGTCACCCCTTCACTGCGCTCCAGCGCCCAGTTGATGGACTCGCTCACCAGCTTGAGGCTGGCCGCCTCAGGGATCTGCTTGAGATGGCTACCGGGGTGGAAGTTCAGATAGCAAAGCCCCAGCTGCTCGCAGCGCTTCATCTCGTCGAGAAACGCATCGCGGGATTTGGCCAGACCATCGGGATCCGGGTGGCCCAGATTGATGAGATAGCTGTCGTGGGGCAGGATCTGCTCCGGCAGAAAACCGGCCTTGTCACAAGCCGCCTTGAAGGCACGGATGGTGGCATCCGACAAGGGGGCCGCCTGCCACTGACGTTGATTCTTGGTAAAGAGGGCAAACGCGTTGGCCCCGATGGCCTGGGCGCGGGCGATGGTATTCTCCACCCCACCGGCCGCACTGACGTGGGCTCCAATATATTTCATACAATCTCCTCGATACGGCAAGCCGCCATTATGCCGATCCAGCCCGGCCACGCCAAACCGGGATATCCGATAGCGGGTATCGACAAAAAGTGCTGCCTTAGCAAGGCGGCTGCGTTTCATGGCGCAATCGGCCTGCGCTGTAGCAACCTCTCCCCAGAAGGGATAGTTAGAGCCCATCCACGCCAGCATGGCGCCCATAAAAAAACGCAGCGTATCGCCTGAGCAATAACGCTGCGTCTTTGGGTCTCTCGGCCGTCCCCCTTGCCGTGACCCGAATGGCCAGCGACAAGGGAGCAAGAATGCGCGGGGAGAGTCGCCTCAGAAGGGCATCTTGAAGCCTGGCGGCAGTTGCATGCCACCGGTCAGTTCGCCCATCTTGGCCTTGTTCTGCTCTTCCACACGACGCACGGCATCGTTGCAAGCGGCGGCAACCAGATCTTCCAGCAGCTCCTTGTCATCTTCCATCAGGGAGGGGTCGATCTCGATGCGACGGACGCTGTGGCTACCGGTCATGGTGACCTTGACCATGCCAGCACCGGCTTCACCGGTCACTTCCATCTGAGCCAGCTGCTCCTGCGCCTTCTGCATACGCTCTTGCATCTGTTGGGCCTGTTTCATCAGGTTCCCCATTCCACCTTTACCAAACATATGTCGTCTCTCGTCTTGAAATCCGGCATCCAGCGCCGGGCTGTGGGCTTGTCTGTCCTAGATGGGGACAGCCAAACTGCTTTTCAACCGGAAGCAAGCTCCCGGCCACGGAATTTAGCGGTTGAGGGGCTCGATGCTCTCGTGATGAAGCACGGCACCAAACCGCTGAACTAAAAACTGTACGTTGGGATCCTGCTCCAGATCCCGGGTCACCTGCTCGCGCACCCCGAGATAGAGGCGGTGTTCGATCTCGAGGGGGGTCTCCTGGTCAGGCACCACACCAAGCGTCACCTCGACCTGCACCGGTTGACCCAGCGCTGGCCCAATGATCTCGGCCAGATCGGCGCGCGCCTTGTCGCTCACCAGATGGCGCTGTTCAGGCTTGAGGGTTAGCAGTACCTTGTCCCCTTCCCGCGTCATCACCGAGTTGATGGCCAACTGGCGCAGCCGCCCTCCCACCTGAGTGTGAGCGATCAACTCGGCCCAAGGGTCGCCGCAACCATTGAGCAGCGAGGAGGGGATAAGGCGAGTCGCCTCTCCCTCTTGCGGCTCGCTGTCGCTCTCGAGCTCATCCCAGTCAATGGTCTCCATCACCGGCTGAGGGGGTTCGCTCTGCATCACAGGGGCAGCAGCCACTGCCGTGATGGCAACGGGCGGCTGGGTCGCTGGGGTGGGCGTCACCGCAGGCACCCCAGCACTGCGCTCACCGGGTCGATAGCTCGGCTGTACGTCGAGATCCCAGGGGGGCAGATCGGTTGGCTGGGCCGGAGCCGTGACGGGGGCGTGGCTCATCACCGGAGTCTGCTCGGCAAAGCCCTGATTGAGGTACTCTTCGTATTCCCCGTTGTCACCCTGCGGCTCGTAACCGTCGTTATAGAGATCCACTGGCGGCAGATCATCATAGTGACCCATCGCCGGCATCCCCTGCCCGGCCGGTTGGCTGACCGGAGCTGGCTGTTGCGCTACGGTCGGTGCGGCGGCGGGCGCGACAGGACGAGCTGGCGCAACCGGCACCGCGCGCGGCGCGGGCGCCGCCGGGGCATCCTGACCACGCTGGCGGCTGCGCAACATGTTTCGCTTACCAAGCAGGCTTTGCATGCTCGATACCGCAGACACGGCTTCAGGTGCGCTAACCGGCGCGGTTGTCGGTTCGAGCGCGGGCTCGAAGGGGGCGGTCAGCGGCTCGCCACGGGAATAGTCCATATCGGCTGCGGCAGGCGCTCGATCATCAGCATCAGCAGATTGTTCGGCTGAGTGCGCTGGCACATCGGGCTGCGCATGTGGCAACGCGGGCTCGGGTTGATACCCCATGCCCGCAGCTTCGCGCAGCAGTTCATCCTGCTGGCTGAACAGCTCGGCGGCTTGCGCCTCCTCCTCGCTGTCGGCGGGGTTGCCGATGTCATCCACCATCGCAGGCAGGGAGACATCAACCGCTGGCACGGCGCCGCTGATCGGTGCCACTGCGGCCGATTCAGCGGCCGGGCGCTTTCCCGGCAAGGAGGCTACCGGCGTGGCACTGCTCGCCGCACTGCTCGTCATTGACGGGGGCAACGCAGTGAGGCTGGCCGGATGGAGGGCATCACGCCTTGGCGAGAAAGCGAGCATCCGCAGGCAGGTCATCTCCAGCGCGGTGCGGCCATCGGGAGCCCAGGGAAGATCTTTACGGCCACCCAGCACGATCTGGTAGCAGAGCTGCACCTCTTCCGGGCTCATCGCCTTGGCCAGTTGCAGCAGGGAATCGGCATCCGCCCCCTGCTCCTGCACGCTGGCAGGCAGCAGCTGCGCCATGGCGATGCGATGGAGCAAGCCTTCCAGCTCTGCGTGGAGCTGATCAAAATCGGGGCCCAGGGTGGCAATCTCGGTGATCTTGGCCATGGTCGCGGGGGCATCTTGCCGCAAAATGGCTTCCAGCAACTGGTGCAGATGGCGGTGATCGAGCGTGCCCAACATCGCCAGCACGCTGTCGAGGCGCACACTGCCGTTACCGTGGGCCAGCGCCTGATCGGTCAGGCTCAGGGCATCGCGCATACTGCCATCTGCAGCTTTGGCCAAGGCCAGCAGGGCGCGTGGTTCGAAGGGCTGCCCCTCCTGATCCAGCACCCATTCGAGCTGCTTGGCGATCTGGGTCTGATCCAGACTCTTCAGATGAAACTGCAGGCAGCGCGAGAGAATGGTAATGGGCAGCTTCTGCGGATCCGTGGTGGCCAGCAGAAACTTCACATAGGGGGGCGGCTCTTCCAGGGTTTTCAGCAGCGCGTTGAAGCTGTGACGGGACAACATGTGCACTTCGTCGATGAGATAGACCTTGAAGCGACCACGGGCCGGTCGGTACTGCACGTTGTCGAGCAGCTCGCGGGTATCTTCCACCTTGGTACGCGACGCCGCATCGATCTCCAGCAGGTCGACAAAGTTGCCCTGATCGATCTCGCGGCAGGTATCACAGACGCCGCACGGGTGGCTACTGATCCCCTGCTCGCAGTTGAGGCTCTTGGCCAGAATACGGGCGATGGTGGTTTTGCCGACCCCGCGGGTACCGCTCAGCAGATAGGCGTGATGCAGCCGTCCCTGATCCAGGGCGTTGGTCAAGGCGGTCAGCACATGTTGCTGGCCTACCACTTGTTCAAACGTATGGGGGCGCCATTTACGCGCCAGAACCTGATAGCTCATAAATCCATCATGCAGGGAAGACAGGGCATTGAGGCCGGATGCTAACACAAATGGCGGGCTGGCTGTATCGGCTATCGGTGAGAGCGGGAGGGATCGCTTGATTTTCAAACCGATGCCCGCAAGGGCACCGGTTCAATGCAGGCCCGATGCAGAGGATCGGGCCGAAGAGGCATTACTCGCCGGCCAGCTCGACCAGTGAGACCACCTTGATGCCAGCGGCAGTCAGACGGGCATCGCCGCCCAGAGACGGCAGGGAGATGATGAAGGCCGCATCTGCCACAGTACCACCTGCGCGGCGGATCAGCTTGACGGTCGCATCGACGGTACCGCCGGTCGCCAGCAGATCGTCCACGACCAGCACCTTGTCACCGGGCACGATGGCATCGGTGTGCAGTTGCAGGGTATCGGTGCCGTACTCGAGGGCATAGGACTCCTCGATCACTTCGCGCGGCAGCTTGCCCGGCTTGCGGACCGGCACGAAGCCCAGCCCCATGGCATAGGCAACCGGCGCGCCAAAGATGAAGCCGCGAGCTTCGGTGCCAACAATCTTGGTGATCCCTTGATCACGATAATGATTGGCCAGCAGATCGATGGTGGCCTTGAAGGCCTCGGCGTTCTCAATCAGGCTGGTGATGTCACGAAACAGAATGCCCGGCTTCGGATAGTCGGGAATGGTCTTGATGCTTGCTTCGATAAATTTCAGGGTTTCCGGATTCATGTGTTGACCGCTTATTTTTTTGACCCAGGGGTGGCCATTTTTTCTCAATTCCCTTCTGCGGGAAATAAAAAAGCCTGTCACGCAAAAATGACAGGCCGACTCCATAGCATTATTGCTGCAATAGCTTAGGGACTTCACTTCACCATTGCAACTGGCTCCAGCACCGGCAGACGCATTAACCAGGTGAGCAGGATCACCATTATGATAACCAGCAACCCCTTGACCCACAGCAGTGGCACCACCGCCAGCGACACCGAAAAGGTGAGCAAAATGAAGATAATGGCGCGCCGTCTGGCCTGACGACGAATGCCGCGATACTGCTGCCAATCCACGATGGGCGGGCCAAACCAGGGATGGGTCAGCAACCAGCGATGAAAACGGGGCGACGAGCGGGCAAACAGAGCGGCAGCCAGCAACATGAAGGGGGTAGTCGGCAAGAGCGGCAGCACAATGCCCACAATACCAGTGGCAAATGCCAGCCACCCGAGCGCCATCAGACACCAACGCTTCATTCCTTCTCCTTGCGTGATTTATCTCCCTCTAGCCTAACAGAGTTTGAGCGGGTGCTGACAGCGGGCCGCAACCCCACTACAATCTGCGCTCTTTTTTCTTGCCACTCTCGTCGGAAAGCCGTTATGCGCGTTATTTTGGCCCCCATGCAGGGGGTACTGGATCACCTGATGCGGGAGGTACTCACCTCCGTCAATGATTACGATCTCTGCGTGAGCGAGTTTATCCGGGTCGTCGATCAGCTGCTGCCCGCCAAGGTGTTCTACCGCCTCTGCCCTGAACTGCTGCAAGATGGCAAAACCCGCGCAGGCACCCCGGTGCGGGTCCAGCTGCTGGGGCAACACCCCGAGTGGCTGGCCGAGAACGCCTTGCGCGCCATCGAGCTGGGCTCCCCCGGGGTCGATCTCAACTTCGGCTGTCCCGCCCCTACGGTCAACAAGAGCAAGGGCGGTGCGGTGCTGCTCAAAGAGCCCGAGACCATCTATCGCATCGTCAAGGCGGTGCGCGAGGCGGTGCCCGCCCATCTGCCGGTGAGCGCAAAAATTCGTCTCGGTTACGATGACAAGGAGCTCTATCTGGAAAACGCTCAGGCGGTCTTTCAGGGGGGCGCCAACGAGCTGGCCGTTCATGCGCGCACCAAGCGTGAAGGGTACAAGGCCCCCGCCCACTGGGAGTATGTGGACGCCATTCGCCGCGCCATGCCCATCCCCGTCACCGCCAACGGCGAAATTTGGGATCACAAAGATGCCCTCGCCTGCGCCAGGGTCTCGGGTTGCGATGCCCTGATGGTCGGGCGCGGCGCCATCTCCCTGCCCAATCTGGCCAACGTGATGAAAACCGGCTGCCCGCACATGAGCTGGGCCGAGGTGCTGCAGTTGATGGTGAGCTATACCGAGCAGGATCTGGCCAGCGAAAAAGCCGACTACTACCCCAGCCGCATCAAACAGTGGTTCAGCTATCTCAAGCGGGAATATCCCGAAGCGGACCAGCTGTTTCAGGAGATCCGGGTGCTCAAAGAGACGGATCCGATCCGCGATGCCCTGCTGCAAGCAGCCAAAAGCCACGGCTAACCACGTTTAACTTGACGCATATCATCTTGATAGAGTTATCGGATCCCTATACTGCCCCAAATCTGTCGTCTGTCCTGTGGGGGATAATGTGTGTGAAATGACGCAAGCACAGTTGACTGTCTGGCGTAATCGCCTGCTGTCAGACTGGGCCCAAGTACGAGAAACGCTGATCGGTCAGCTCAAAGCCTGCCGCCGTGACGAGTGGGCCGAACAGGTCGGTCACTGCGAGCAGGATCAACTGGTGGAACTGACCAGCCGGCTGGATCTGCCGAAGGTTGAGCAGAGCGTGGCCCGCCTCAAGCGGATCGATGCGGCACTCTGCCAGATGGATCTCGGCCTCTATGGCCTCTGCTCCGATTGTGAAGAGCCGCTTTCCATCGAACAGCTGGAACAGGATCCGACCCTGCAACGCTGCCCGCGCTGCGAAGCCCGCTATCGCAAGGGATTCCACGCCCACGAACTGTGAGGGATGCACATCTGTGCATCCGCTCAACCCTCAGCACTGGTTACTCCGTCGTTCCTGTCCAATACTCACCGTATCAGCCTGTTCGAGGGTATGCGTTGTGTACAGACTCTTGTTGTTATGGTGTTTGTGTTGCCAGGCTACGGCACAGGAGTCATTGGTCGTCGGCTGGGTCGACTGGCAGCCCTTCAGTTATCGCAATGAACAACAACAGCTCCGCGGACTGGATGTGGAGCTGCTCAACGCCATCTTCCTGCGGGCCGGTTATCAGGCCAAATTCAGTGAAATGCCCTGGGCTCGCGTGTTGCACGAGCTGAAATTCGGCACGGTTCAACTGGCCATGTCAGCCAATATCACCGCCGAGCGGCAGCAATATGCCCGCTTCAGCCACCCCTATCGGGAAGAGGAGACGGCCATCGTCATCCGTCGGCAAGATGCCGATCGCTGGCGCGGGATTACCACCCTGGAGCAGTTGATCAACACCCCTGACTTTCATATCGGGGTGCTCAAGGGCTTTGATTACGGCAATACCTTCCGCCAGTTGATGGCAAGGCCCGAGCTGCAGCCCCGTTTGCAGATGCGCCTGCGGCTGGATCAGCTGCTGAAGATGTTGCAAGGGGGACGGATCCAGGGGTTTATTCTGGATCCCCACGGACTGCAGGAGTGGCAGAGTAAGGATGGCGTGCAGGACAAGCTGTATATTCTGCTGCATATCGAACAGACACCTGTTCACCTGATGCTTAGCAAAGAGAGCACCACTGAGGCGCAACTGCAGCGGATCAATCAAGCTATCGATCAATTGAAACAGAGTCCCGACTATCAGCAGATCCTCGATCGCTACCAGTTCAGATCCCTGCATTCACAGGAAAACACTCATAAGTAAGGGGAGCATCAGCTCCCCTTGCAGTCTCAAGCAAACCCAATCCTGTTTCAAACAACCCTGGTTGCAACTTGCCAGGACGTTTTGGTCACCGATAACGTGATGGGTTAAGCCTGGCTATCAGCGTCCCAGCACAATGTCGGCAAGGTGGGCGAAGTGGTGGATTTCGTGGGTGGCATCGCACTCGCCCGCTTGCCGCGCCGGGTTGTACCAGCAGGTCGCCAGCCCCTGCGCCGCCGCCCCGGCAATATCGGTTTTCGGGTTATCCCCCACCATCAGCACCCGGGCCGGATCTGGCTGCCCCATCAGGGAGAGGGTGTGCTGGAATATGGCTGGCGCCGGCTTGGTCACCCGGCTCTCGTCGGAGATCACCAGCGGCTCGAACCACTCACTCCAGCCCAGTTTGCCGAGCCGCCCCCGCTGAGGCACGCTGAAACCATTGGTGATGATCCCCATCCGCACCTTGCTGCGCAGCTCCTGCAGAGTCTCGACCACCCCTTCAAGAGGCATGCTAAGGGCAATGATCTGCTCCAGAAAGGTGTTGTTCATCGCCATGGGATCGGCGGCGACCTGCTGGGCAAAGAGGGAGAAGCGGGTCTGCTGCAACGCCGTTGCATCGATCTCGCCGTCGTTGTACTTCTGCCAGAGCCCATGGTTGAGGGCGTGATACTGCGCCATGCTGGCGTCATCAGCCTGTACGCCATAGATCTGCAAGGTGTGCATCAGCGCAGAGGCGACCGGAAAATCGAGCAGGGTTTCATCCAAATCGAACAGCACCCAGTCATAGCTTGGTTGTTTCACAGAACTCCTTGTTATCATTCAGATTGTTCAGAGGCTTGACGACCAACTCTGCCAAGCGGGCTGGCCAGCAGATCCAGCGTGAGACGCACGCCAAAGCCGGTCACTTCGCTGGAGACCACCCCATTGCCCCCCTTGTTGCGAAAACCGCTCAGGTCGAAGTGCAGCCAGGGGGTCTGCTCGGGCACGAAGTGGGCGAGGAAACGGGCCGCATCGATGTGGTCCGGCGAACTGCCCGGCGCACACTGCAACAGATCGGCCCACTCGCTCTCGATGTTGTCGTCGTAATCGTCATCAAGCGGGAAGGGCCAGATCCGCTCACCGCTGCGCTGACCCAGATTGACCAGTGATGCCATCCATTCGCTGCGATTGGTAAAGACACCGCTGTAGCGGCTACCCAGCGCCCGTTTGCAGGCCCCGGTCAGGGTCGCATAATCGAGCAGCAGATCCGGAGTATCCTGCACCGCCATCGCCAGGGTGTCGGCCAATACCATTCGCCCTTCGGCATCGGTATCGACCACCTCGATGGAGGTGCCATTGATGGCGGTCACCACCTCGCCAGGACGATAGGCATGAGGGCCGATATGGTTCTCGGCAATGGCCAGCCAGCAGTGCACCTCGTAGGGTAGCTGAGCCCGGCTGATGGCGTAGAGGGTACCGAGCGCCACCGCGCTACCCCCCATGTCCAGATGCATGCCATACATGCTGCCGGAGATCTTGAGGTTGTAACCGCCAGAGTCGTGGCAGATCCCCTTGCCCACCAATGCAATGCGGCGCACCGGCTTAGGCGGGTAGTAGCTGAGCTTGACCATGGCCCCCTGATTGTCTTCCGAGCCACGAGCAACGGCCAGAAACGCCCCCGCCCCCAACTCGGCCAGCTGCGCCTGATCATAGTGATGACACTGCCACCCCTCATCTTGCGCCAGCTTGCTGACAAACTCGCGATAGCTGGCGGCCGTCAGCTCGGAGGCAGGCAACACCGCCAGATGGCGAGCCAGCCCGTTGCCCCCCGCTTCGCTGTAGAGGCGCGCCAAGTCCAGCACCACCGCGGGTGAAACCTTGATCTGCTGGTAGCTCCAGCAGCTTGCACTGCGGCGCTTGCTGGTGGGCAACGAAATATTGACGGCAAGCAGGGCCGACAACATCACTTCGGCCAGCATCACTCGCTCGGAGGGGGAAAAACCTTCCAGATGCAGCCCGAGCCGCTCCACATTAAGCCCAGAAAGAGGAGCAATCCAGCCTCTGATCTGTTTATAGAGGCGGTGATCCCGCGTCACACTGCCGGCCACAAACATCACCTGCAACAGGGTATTGCCATGCATCAGGGTAAAGGGCGCTTTTTTCCCCAGCGCAAGCTGGGTCTGGAGACCCGCAAGGGCGGGCAGCGAAAGCAAGGACTCCTTCTGCTCTTCGGCGATCAGCAGCAGTTGCAACGGCAGCCCTAGGGCAAGGGCTTCGGCCAGCGTGGCATCCCGGCTTTCAATAGCAGGAGGAAGATAGGTGAAGGGAGTGATCACAGGCACGTGCCTCATCCATGAAGAGATACCTGATGATACCCAACAAATGGTTGATACGACCAGTTTTGGTCTTGAAAAAGCGTCAGAAATAGCAGCAATCACCAGATGGTGATGAGCATCAAGAAGGATTGTTCAATGATTGGCAATACAGGAAGGGAACGTACAGAAAGTTGGTTGCGGGGGCCGGATTTGAACCGACGACCTTCGGGTTATGAGCCCGACGAGCTACCGAGCTGCTCCACCCCGCGTCCGAATTGTCACCTTCAAGCCGAGCAGTAGCTTGGTGGCGTTTGTCTGCTTTCGACTGTTTACACAATCGCACGCTGACGAAAAAGTTGGTTGCGGGGGCCGGATTTGAACCGACGACCTTCGGGTTATGAGCCCGACGAGCTACCGAGCTGC
>NZ_JBFODM010000058.1:0-1412 GCF_040908325.1 Aeromonas sp. R4-1 | reverse complement strand
GGATAAATTTATCTACTACCTGAAGCAACACCGCTTATATACCCGCACACTTGGAATTATTTGAGTCTCTAAAAATGAGGGGATCTCTGAGGGGTGAACGGTATCCCAAGGCGCTGTGCGGGTGATGCTCGTTATAATGCTCAAACGCGATGGCCAAATTGCCTACCGCTGTTCGGCTATCTGGTTTCGGCATCATCTCGATATAGTCTCGCTTCATCGTCTTGACGAAGCTCTCAGCTATACCGTTGCTCTGTGGGCTTCTCACCGCAGTAGTTCTGGGCTCCAACCCGATTTCTCGTGCAAACGCGCGGGTCTCATGGGCTCGATACGCCGAGCCATTATCAGTCAGCCACTCTACCGGTGATGCCGGCAACGAATCCCCGAAGCGACGTTCGACAGACCTCAGCATGACATCTTGCACCGTGTCACTGTCGTAACCCCCGGTACTGGCAGCCCAATCCAAGGTTTCCCTGTCACAGCAGTCCATGGCGAACGTGACTCGTAGTTTTTCACCGTTATCGCAGCGAAACTCGAAGCCATCTGAGCACCAACGTCGATTGCTCTCTTTGACGGCAACACGCCCCTTATGTGCCCGCTGGGTCAATGGTGCAGCCGGTTTTCTTTCCAGCAGCAGGCCATGATCGCGCATGACGCGATATACCCGTTTGGCGTTTACCACAGGCTGTCGTGTTGCCTCTGACTGACGCCGTAACAGCGCCCAGACTCGGCGATAGCCATAGGAGGGAAGCTCAGCCATCGCCTCCATGATCCGGCCAAGTAAGGCAGCATCATCATGCTGGCGATGATGACGACCATCTTGCCAACCTGGTTTTCGATGAACACGAACGGATAGCTGCGCACGCGATACATTAAGGGCCTGGCTCACAGCACTTAATCGTCGTCCCCCGGCAACAAGGGCGCATGCGCAATCCATTTTTTTGCTCGACCAACCTCCACGGCTTCTTTGAGGATCTCGTTCTCCATGGTCTTCTTCCCGAGCAGACGCTGGAGCTCTCGGATCTGCTTGATGGCAGCAGCCAACTCGGAGGCTGGAACAACATCCTCACCGGCGGTGATCGCCGTGAGAGACCCTTCCTGGAATTGCTTACGCCATTTGAAAAGCTGGTTGGCGTTGACGTCGTGCAAGCGAGCGACATGAGAGACGGTCATTCCGGGCTCAAAGGTCTGCTGCACGATGGAGATCTTTTCCTGCGGAGTCCGGCGTCGACGGCGCTCAGCCCCTGTTAACACTTCGACCATCTTCTCGTTGCGACTAGGGAAGGTGCGAATAAGCGGGGAAATTCTCCTCGGCTGACTCAGTCATTTCATTTCTTCATGTTTGAGCCGATTTTTTCTCCCGTAAATGCCTTGAATCAGCCTATTTAGACCGTTTCTTCGCCATTTAAGGCGTT
>NZ_JBFODM010000057.1:0-25102 GCF_040908325.1 Aeromonas sp. R4-1 | reverse complement strand
CGGCGAAGGTGAGCTGATGACTCATGATGAACCCTTTTTCATGGCTCCAGATGACAAACATGATCTCATATCAGGGACTTGTTCGCACCTTCCCTTATATACCCGCACACTTGGAATTATTTGAGTCTCTAAAAATGAGGGGATCTCTGAGGGGAGCATGGCGTTGGCGTTGGCGTTGGCGTTGGCGTGACGGTGTGCGGGAGCTGTGACGCTGGATGAGAGGTGGTGCTGGATAAGGAAGGGGAGGTGGTGACAATCCGCTTATCTTCACGCCGGTTGCATCCCCCGATGGGTGGGGTTGCCCCGCGTCGTCGCTTTTTCCACTTTTCTGTGGCTTTGTCCGAGCTCCCTCTTATCTGTGGCTGGTTGTGATGATTGGGATGGTTTTCAGGGCTCGGGAACAGTTTAGGTGACTTTGCGGGCATGAAGTTCAATGTATTGTTTTTAAAGGGAAATGTGTCAAAAAATGGATTTATCGACCGCTTTTTATGGTTTCTTGATGAAACTGTTAATTAGTGGCGTGATTGCGAGTCAGGTCGCTTTTTTCACTCGCTATTAATCGTATGATTAATAAGGTGATCAAGGAGCCCTGACGGAGAGCATCGAAGCACCGGCAGGCCATTGCCCAGGATTGGCAAGCGAGATCGCGTCGCGATCATCATTACCTGACTGTGGAGGATTTATGCTGGGTTTCGTTCTGGGCGATATGTATTGTCAAACATCTGGGCAGCGGTTACCTCCTCGCCTGGGAAAGAGCTTTCCCATTCCTGCCGATTACCGACTGCGCGGCCGGGTATCCGCCGCCATCATGACCATCGAGAGCCTGCTCGATACCCCTTATCCGCAAAAGCAGTTTCGTGATCTGGTCTTTGGCGCCTTTATCGAGCGCCAGCGTCGGCTGTTTGGCGAACATGTGATTGTGGCCCGCATGGAAGGGGAGGAGGGGCTGGAGCTGTCGATTGACCTCTCGTTTGTCAGCACCGCCGTACCTGTGGGCCTGCTGGCTATCTCTGAAGAGCTGGCCCTCGCCACGGCGCCGCGTCCCAAGAAGAGCCATCCCCACTACGAGGCGCTGTGCAAGGCGATCGACTGCATGGTGATGCTGATGTTTTATGGCAAGGTGATCCGCCAGCGGAATACGGTGTTGGAAAATATCGGCCATCAGTTTGGTTATCAGCCCGCGGCGGCCCTGACAGCGCGCGTTGGCAAAGGTGGGGAGGATGATTACGATGCCTTCATGGTCAATATCATGACCTGTATTGCTCACTCCAATTCGCTCAAGGAGGCGCTGGAGAACGCCAGCCGGATGGGAATTCAGGAGCCCGCTTTCTTCTGCATCGTCGGGGCGATTGCCAGCACCCTGTGGGGAGTGCCCAGACAGTGGGCGTATCAGGCTTCACAGCTGATCCATCGCTCCCACCACCACTACATCCAGAATCTGCTTCGCTGTGAAACCCGTGCCGGGCGGCGCCATATCAATCTGGAGCCGCCAAAGCCCCCGCTGTTTGCACCGATCCGGCAACAGGTTGTGCGTCTGTTCAAGGGGGCACACTGATCTGCAGCCCCCTTGTCATCACTCAGGCGGGATAGAGGGCACCCAGCAAAGCCGGACGGCTGGCGCCGGTGACGGCGGGCAGATTGCCCGGCTTGCGATGAACAAAGCACATGGCCAGCCAGGCAAAGGCAGCGCCTTCCACCCAGTCGGGGGCAAGGCCCAGCTCGGCTGTGCTGGCGATGCGCCATGCGGGCAGCAGGCTGGCCAGTTCCTTCAGCAAGGGGGTGTTATGGGCACCGCCGCCGCAGACAAACAGCTCGGCTTTCGGCTGGCTGGTACCGACTGATTCGGGCCGTGCGGGCAGTTGGCGGGCGATGCTGTGGCAGGTGAGCGCCTGCAGGGTGCGCTGCACATCCACGGGAGCGTATGAAGTGCCTGCCAGCTCCCCATCGAGCCAATCGAGGGTAAACATCTCCCGTCCGGTGCTCTTGGGGGCGGGGGCGGCGAAGTAGGGGTGAGCCAGCAGTTTTTCCTGCAGGGCCGGGATGGGCTTGCCACTGGCGGCCCATTTGCCACCGGCGTCATAGCTGCCGCCGTGGGGCTGATGGCGGCGATACCAGCCATCGAGCAGGGTGTTGGCCGGGCCGGTATCAAAACCATATACCCCGCCCGGATTGCCTGGCAGCACCGAGATATTGGCGATGCCGCCGAGGTTCAGTACCACCCGCAGGGCGCCGGGTTTGGCAAACAGCGCCTGATGGAAGGCGGGCACCAGCGGCGCCCCCTGACCGCCGAGGGCCATATCCATGGTGCGAAAATCGGCGATAACGTCGATGCCGGTCAGCGCCGCCAGCAGGGCGGCGTTGCCGATCTGCAGGGTAAAGCCGAGCTGGGGGCGATGGCGGATGGTCTGGCCGTGACTGCCGATGGCGCGAATATCTTTGGGCTCAAGCTTCGCCTTGGCCAGCAGCGCGTGGGTGGCGGCGGCAAACTCTCGCGCCACCAAATTATCGGCCACCCCCATGCGGTCGATTTCGTTGTCGCCCGGGGTGCAGAGGGCATGCAGCGTGCGGGCGGTCTCTTGCGGCCAGGGGTGGCAAAGCGCCGCTTCGACCCGCAGTTCATCCCCGGCGATCATCACCAGCACGGCATCAATGCCGTCCATGCTGGTTCCCGACATCAGACCGATATAGCGTTCAGCCATGTGTCTCCTTACATTGCTGCTTGAAAATGCGGTGTGCAGAGAGGGTGAAGAGGGGAACGGCTTTCATCCCATGCCACATGGCGTGGTCTTTGACATCAGACAGATATAACGCTCAACCATGGTGCATCCTCAATGCGGACCGGAAAAAGAGTGAGAGAGACAGGATAGATAAGCCCTTGCTTCCGTGCCACATGCCGCTCCCACATGTTCCATCTCATCTTACGCTTGGAGGCGGACTCATTTCAATCTGGTTGCCTGGCGCGAGCTCAATAAAAGGGGCTGGCAGGGCCTTCACCCTGCCAGCCCTGATGGCTTAGTTGCCGCGACTATCCCGCTTGTTCTGGGCCAGCTGCAGTTCGGGATTGTCGAGCTTGGCCAGTTGCGGCATCGCCAGCTTTTTGAAGTTGGCTAGCTCGCGTCCGCTCAGGGTCTCTGCCTGCGGCAGGGTGAGGGTGCGCGGGTTCTTGTGAATGCCGCCCACCACGAATTCGTAGTGCAGGTGCGGGCCGGTGACGCGGCCAGTGCCACCCAGAGTACCGATGGTCTGCCCCTGCTTTACCCGCTGCCCCTTGTTGACGGTGCGCTTGGAGAGGTGCAGGTACTTGGTCACATAGTTGCCGGCATGCTTGATAAAGACGTAGTTGCCGTTGAACTGGTTGTAACCGGCGGCCACCACGCTGCCTGAGCCCGCCGCCATGATGGGGGTGCCCACCGGCGCCACATAGTCGATGCCGTTATGGGGGCGGATCTTGCCGGTCACCGGATGGAGGCGGCGCGGGTTGAAGTTGGAGCTGATGTATTTGAAGTTGACCGGCGCACGCAGGAAGCTCTTGCGCATCGCCTTCCCTTCCGGGGTGTAGTAGTTGCCATCTTCATTGAGCACGGCGCGGTAGGCGGTGCCCTGGTTGACGAACTCGGCCGCCAGAATATCGCCAGAGGCGACCCGCTCGTCGTCGCGGAACTTGTCTTCATAGACCACCCGGAAGCTGTCCCCCGGCTGCAAGTCCTGGGCAAAGTCGATGTCCCAGCCGAAGATGGCAGCCAAGTCCATGATCTGATCTTCGGTCATCCCCGCATCCACCGCGGCGCCCCAGAAGCTGGAGCGGATCTCGCCTTTGCTCACCTGTTCGCGGGTGTCGAGGGCGATCTTGACGTTGCGGGCGACAAAGGTCTCCTCCTTGCGGCTCACCTTGAGCGCCTGCTCCAGACTGTGGGGGTAATAGAGGCTATGCAGCTCGCCGTTCTCGGTGAGCTTGAAGGTGAGCTCCTGCCCCGGTTGCAGCATCCGCAGGGGATCGCTACCCTCGAGCTGATCGATCAGGTGCAGATCCGTGGTGCTCAGGCCAATGCGCTGGAAGATGACTCCCATGTTGTCGCCACGGCGTACCTTCACCTGCTTGGTGATGTAGCGCGGTTTGGGCGGGGTAACGGGCTGGGCGGCCTCGGCTGGCAGCTCGTCGTTTAGCGCGTTGTCGTTGGCCGGTTCCCGCAGGGCAATTTCGTTGCCGTTTTCATCGACCCGTGTTGCTACTGCCTGTTCGCTTGGCCAGGCAGCCAGCATCATGATCATGATGCTCAAGATCAGCACCATCTTGCGGTGCCAGTGGGGGAGTGCGTTGAAGGCGTGCCAAATAACCATGAGAAGCAGATGAAGTCGGGCAGAATGG
The DNA here is from genome assembly GCF_040908325.1 of Aeromonas sp. R4-1. Taxonomy (NCBI): domain Bacteria; kingdom Pseudomonadati; phylum Pseudomonadota; class Gammaproteobacteria; order Aeromonadales; family Aeromonadaceae; genus Aeromonas; species Aeromonas sp. R4-1. The sequence goes on along the minus strand of NZ_JBFODM010000057.1, from coordinate 20,736 downwards.
ACGGATTTTACAGCCTTTCCAATTGGCCCGCCATTCCAGTAATATGTTTGGCCCTGTGGAATCGTGATGGAGAGTCAAAAAATGTCCCAGCTCGAGGTGGCGCTAGCCGAGATCAAGCGCGGAGCGGAAGAAATTCTGGTTGAAGAAGAACTTGTCGCCAAGTTGAAGGAAGGGCGCCCGCTGCGCATCAAGTTGGGCATGGACCCGACCGCCCCCGACATTCACCTGGGTCATACCGTGATCCTCAACAAGTTGAAGACCTTCCAGGATCTGGGCCATGAAGTGATCCTGCTGATCGGTGACTTCACTGCCATGGTGGGTGACCCCTCCGGCAAGAACGCCACCCGTCCGCCGCTCTCCGAAGAGGCCATCAAGCACAACGCCCTCACCTATGCCGAGCAGGCGTTCAAGATCCTCGACCCGGCCAAGACTCGCATCGAGTACAACTCGACCTGGCTGAGCGAACTGGGGGCGACCGGCATGATCAAGCTGGCGGCCAAGCAGACCGTGGCCCGCATGATGGAGCGCGACGACTTCAAAAAGCGCTACACCGGCGGCCAATCCATCGCGATTCACGAATTCCTCTATCCGCTGCTGCAAGGCTATGACTCGGTCGCGCTGAAGGCGGACGTCGAGCTCGGCGGTACCGACCAGAAGTTCAACCTGCTGATGGGCCGCGAGCTGCAAAAAGATGCCGGCATGGCGACCCAGTGCGTGCTGATGATGCCGCTGCTGGTGGGTCTGGATGGCGTCAAGAAGATGTCCAAATCCGCAGGCAACTACATCGGCGTCCACGACGCTCCGGGCGAGATGTTCGGCAAGATCATGTCCATCACCGACGATCTGATGTGGAACTACTACGAGCTGCTCTCCTTCCGTCCGCTGGTTGAAATCGAAGAGTTCAAGGCAGGCATCGCTGCCGGTACTCTCAACCCTCGCGATGTGAAGATCTGGCTGGCCAAAGAGATCATCGCCCGTTATCACGATGAAGCGGCGGCCGAAGCGGCCCACGAAGATTTCACCCAGCGTTTCTCCAAGAACGCCATCCCGGACGAGATGCCGGAAATCGAGCTGGCTCTGGAAGGCGAAGGTCTGGCCATCGCCAACCTGCTGAAAGAGGCCGATCTGGTGGCCACCACCTCCGAAGCGCTGCGGATGATCAAGCAGGGTGCGGTCAAGGTGGATGGCGAGAAGCTGGAAGATGGCAAGGCACTCATCGGTGCCGGTACCGCCGTCTATCAGGTCGGCAAGCGCAAGTTTGCCCGGGTGACTGTCAAATAAGCAGTACCGTCAAATAAGCAGTCGCATCAGGCAAGCTTGCCATCAAACCGGTTCAAGCTTGTTCAACAGGGCCTCCTTCTGGAGGCCTTGTCGTATCTGGGCGGCACGGATCTGGGCGATAAAGTGCCGCAGCACGGCACTGCTTGGATGCGGCCGTGTTGCCAGACTGATGCTGGTCATCATGCCGTTGCCCTCAATGGGGTGGTAACTGACCCCGAGCGGGCGCAGCGCCGCCACCGAGCTGGGCACCAGGGTCACGCCAAAGCCCGCCTGCACCATGCCGACGGTGGAGATCACCTGCGGACATTCAGGCCCCAGTATCGGTTCGAACCCCGCCTCCCGACAGAGGCCCACGATGCCGTCATAGAGCCCGGGCCCGATGGCGTGGGGAAACAGAATAAAACTCTCGTCCTTCAGGCTGGCCAGTGGCAAGGGGCCCGGCTTGGCCTTGGGATGGCTGGTCGGCAGGGCGATCAGCAGCGGCTCCTGCTCGATAAGGTGGTGGGCAAAGCCCTCGCTACCGCGGCAGGGGAGCCGCAAGATGGCGGCGTCCAGCCGATCGTTGCGCAGCGCCTCCACCAGTGCCGGCATGGTGCCCTCCTGCGGGCTGAGGGCTACCTCGGGGTAGCGCTCCCGGTAGTCGTGCAACAGGGTCAGCACCGCAGGGTGGAGCACGGTGGAACCGGCGAAGCCGATCCGCAGCGCCCCCTGCTCGCCCCGGGCAATCCGCTTTACCTTCAGTTTTGCCGCATCGGCCAGCGCCAGGATCGATAGAGGCTCTCGCCCGCCTCGGTCAGTTCGACACTGCGGGTCAAACGGCGCAGCAGAGGGGTGCCCAGGGTCTCTTCCAGCTTGCGGATCTGCTGGCTCAGCGGCGGCTGGGCCATGTTGAGTGATTGGGCTGCGCGGGTGAAATTCTGCTTTTCAACAACGGCCATGAAGTAGCGGAGCGTACGAAGTTCCATATCGATTGAGTCTCAAAGTCATGGGATCAGCGTATTGGTGTTGAAATGTGAACCAAGTCACCATTGGATCCGAACGCTAACAGGATTCAGGGTGGAGGTGAAACCCGAATGGAACATATTGCAACATCTGACAGTGCCGGGTGCAGCTGTGCCCTCGAAGTGAGCCAGCAGTTTTCCCGCTGGCGCAGGCAGCATGACGGTGGCGAGATCTACCAGAGTTCCCTGATGAGCGCCCTGCTGGCGGGGGTCTACGAAGGGGAGACCACCATGAGCGAGCTGCTGCGCCACGGCGACTTTGGCCTCGGCACCTTCAACCACCTCGATGGCGAGCTGATCGCCTTCGAGCGCCAGATCCACCAGTTGCGGGCCGATGGCTCGGCCCGGCCCGCCCGCGCCGATCAGAAGACCCCCTTTGCGGTGATGACCCACTTTCGCCCCTGTCTGGAGCGTCGCTTCGACCATCCCCTTAGCCGTGACGAGATCCACCAGTGGGTGGATCGGCTGGTGGGCTCCGACAACGTCTTCGTCGCCATGCGCCTCGACGGCCAGTTCGAGTCGGCCAAGGTGCGCACCGTGCCGCGTCAGGAGCCGCCCTATCGCCCCATGCTGGAGGCCATCGAGCAGCAGCCGCTGTTCCGCTTTGCCGCGGTGGCGGGGACCTTGGTGGGCTTTCGCTGCCCGCCGTTTGTGCAGGGGATCAATGTGGCGGGCTTTCACGAGCACATGATCACCGCCGATCGCAGCGGCGGCGGCCATCTGCTCGATTACACCATGGCCCACGGCACCCTGCGACTTTCTGTGGTGCGTCACCTCAATCTGGCCCTGCCATCGGATCCCGCTTTCCGGCAGGCCGACCTCAACCCCGCCGATCTCGATCGCGCCATTCAGGCCGCCGAAGGCTGATATAGAAGGAGCAATATCATGGAAAACAGACAGTGGAAGTGCGGTGCCGAGCTGGTGGTTCGTCATCTGGAGGCACAAGGGGTCAAGCAGGTGTTTGGCATTCCTGGCGCCAAGATTGACCGGGTGTTCGATGCGCTGGAGGACTCCCCCATCGAGACCATAGTGGTGCGCCACGAGGCGAACGCCGCCTTTATGGCGGCCGCCGTGGGGCGCCTTACCGGCAAGGCGGGGGTGGCGCTGGTCACCTCGGGCCCCGGTTGCTCCAACCTTATTACCGGGCTGGCGACCGCCACCTCGGAAGGGGACCCCATGGTGGCGCTGGGCGGTGCGGTGCGCCGTGCCGACGGCCTCAAGCTCACTCATCAGAGCATGGATACGGTCAACCTTTGCCGTCCGGTCACCAAGTTCAGCGCTCAGGTCAACAGCGGGGCGGCGATCTCGGAAGTGATGGCCAACGCTTTTCGCGCCGCCGAGCTGGGACGGCCGGGGGCGGCGTTTGTCAGCCTGCCGATGGACATCATCAACAAGCCGGTGCAGGGCAATGTGCTGGTGCCCCGCGAGGTGCCGGAGCCGGGCTGCGCCGATGAGCAGAATATGGAGCAGGCATTGACCCTGCTGCGCAACGCCCAGAATCCGGTGGTGCTGCTCGGCCTGATGGCGAGCCGGCCGGAAAATGCCGAGGCAGTGCGCGCCTTCCTCGACAAGGCGCGGCTGCCGGTGACCGGTACCTATCAGGCTGCCGGGGTGGTGGACAGCTGCCACTTCGATGACTTTGCCGGACGGGTGGGGCTCTTTAACAACCAGCCGGGGGATCAGCTGCTGGCGGGGGCCGATCTGGTGATCTGCATCGGCTACAGCCCCATCGAGTACGACCCCGTGCTATGGAATGGCGACCGGGAGCGGCGCATCCTCCATATCGACGTGCTGCCTGCCGATATCGACAGCAGCTACTGCCCGACCGCCGAGCTGGTGGGGTCGATCCGTGCCAACCTGTTGCAGCTGACCCGCATCATGGGCAATCCGAAAATCCGTCCCCCCGAGGTGGATCGGCTGCTGCAAGGGGTTCGCCAGCAGCGGTTGCGACTGGCGATGCGGGCCGACGATCTGCACGGCAATCCGGTTCACCCCTTGCGTATCGTGCGCGAGCTGCAGGATCTGGTGCGCGACGACATGACCCTCTGCGTCGACATGGGCAGCTTCCATATCTGGATTGCCCGCTACCTCTACAGCTTCCGTGCCCGTCAGGTGCTTATCTCCAACGGTCAGCAGACCATGGGGGTGGCACTGCCGTGGGCCATCGGTGCGGCGCTGGTGCGGCCGGGAGAGAAGGTGATCTCGGTATCGGGGGATGGCAGCTTTATGCAGTCGAGCATGGAGCTGGAGACGGCGGTGCGGCTCAAGAGCAATATCGTTCACATCATCTGGGTCGATAACGGCTACAACATGGTCGCGATGCAGGAGCAGCAGAAATATTGCCGTACCTCCGGCGTCTCTTTTGGCCCCATCGACTTCAAACGCTATGCCGAATCGTTCGGGGCGGCCGGGTTTGCGGTGCGTTCGGCCGACGAGCTGCGTGCCACCCTGCGGGCCGCGCTGGCGGTGGAGGGGCCTGCTGTGGTGGCGATCCCGGTGGATTACTCCGACAACCCGGGGCTGATGGCCCAGCTCAGGCCAGAAGTATTGGCATAAGTGTGGGCAGCAGTGCTGGCCTGGCTTGTTGTGTCAGCGCAAGCAGACCCGTCCATATAGCAAAAACCGGCATCAATGGATGCCGGTTTTTTATTGTTTTGCGGGATGGGTGGCCTTAACGGGCCAGCTGGACAGCGGTGCGTGCGCGGGCCGGTTGTGGGCGCTGTTTGGCTTTTGGCGCGCAGGCCATCTTCAGGCGCAGCCACTCGCGCCACAGCAGCCAGCAGAGCGGCAGGGTGAGCAGCAGCACGGTCGCGGGCTGGGCCATCAGCACCCCATCACGACCCCACAGTTGCGGCAGCAGGAAGATGAGCGGCAGTAGCAACACGGTTTTGGCGATGGAGATGACCAGCGCCTGACGGGTACGCGCCATGGATTGCAGCAGCACTATGCCGAACATGATGATCCCCTCCAGCGGAATGGCGCCGAGGTTGAGGGTCAGGCTGCTGATGGCAGCGGCCAGCAGTTCGGGATCCTTGTCGCCGGTATAGAGCATGGCGACCTGTCCCGGCAGCAGCTGGATGGTGAGCCACACCAGCATGCCGTAGATAAAGGTGAACTTGAGCCCCATCTCCATCAGGTACTTGAGGTTGCGGTGGCGCTTGGCCCCCGCCGCCTTGCTGATGAGCGGCTGAATGCCGAAGGCGAGCCCCTGCAGAATGACGATAAAGACAGCTTCGGTGTAACCGGCCACGGTAAAGCCCGCCAGATCCTTCACATTGCCGTACACCATCAGCTGGCTGTTGTGCAGCATCAGCAGCAGGCCGAGGTTGAACTGGGCAATCAGGCTCGGCAGACCGGTAAAGAGCAGGTGCGGCATGGCGGGAAGGTTGGGCTCCAGATCCCGCCAGCTGAGGCGCAGCCGCGCCCAGGGGGTAAAGAAGTAGCCAAGGCCGATCAGGCTCACCGCACCCTCTGCCATCAGGGTGGCCTGCGCGGTACCGATTAATCCCAGCCCCAGCCGACCCACCATGATGTAGTTGAGGATGATATTGAGCACGGCGCCGCTGCTCACCAGCACCATGGCCAGCTTCGGGCGGCCATCGTTGCGCAGCAGATAGGGCACTGCCAGATTGCTGGCCAGCAGCAGGGTACCGCCGCCAATCCAGGTGAGGTAGTCGCTCGCCTGTTTCCAGGTCTCGGTGCCCTGTTCAATCCCTAGCCCCAGCAGGATATCGGTGTGGGTGTAATAGAGCAGCACCGGCGCAACGCCCCCGAGTCCGGCCAGCAGCCAGAGGGCGTTGATCAGCGCCTGACGGGCCAGCGTGTCGTTTTTCGCCCCTTGCTGGAAGGAGATGGCGGTGGCGGCCCCCATGCTGATCATGGCGGCCAGACCGATCAGCACCATGATGACCGGATAGACCAGGTTGATCCCGGCGAGGCCAGCGGCACCGACATAGTGGCCGACGAAGATGCCGTCGATGAGGTAGTAGGCCCCCGAGACCAGCATGGCAAGAATGGAGGGGAGGGCGTAAGCCCAGAAGCGACGGGTCATGGCCCGTTGCCGCAGTATTAAATAGGCAGACATATCTGTTCTCTCGGGGAGTTCGATTATCGAACAGCTAGTCTAGATTAATACTTATTTGGTGATAATCAGGGTTTCACTTGATGAATTGCTGAGTATTACTCACTAATCCGGGGTTTTGGTAGTGAGCCTTGAGCATGTCGATCAGGATGCGCAGCCCGCTGCCCAGCTGATGCCGACTGGGATAGAAGAGGTAAAAGCCGGCAAAGGTGGGGCACCAGGGCTCCAGCACGGTGAGCAGTTTCCCCTCCGCGACCTTTTGGCTCACCTCCTCTTCCAGACAGTAGGCGAGCCCCAGCCCAGCTTCGGCCGCACCGAGATAGAGGGCCGGGGTGCTGGTGGTGAGCGGCCCGGTTACTTCGATCTCCAGCATGGTGCCATCGGCGGCAAAGGCCCAGCGATAGTGGTGGTGCGGAGTGAGGCGATAGCCGATGCAGGCGTGGCGGCTCAGCTCGCTCGGGTGCTCCGGCGTACCGTGCTCCGACAGATAGGCCGGGGAGCCCACCACCAGATAGCGCTGGGGCGGGCCGAGGGGGATGCCGATCATCTCCTTGGGCAGCAGATCCCCATAAAAGAGCGCGGCATCGTAGCCATCTTCAATCAGCCGGGGCATCAGCTCCTGCTCCACTACCTCCACCTGCATCCGCGGATAACGGGCCAGATAGTCGATCAGCACAGGTGCCAGCAGGCTGTCGATGGCGCCGCGGGGGGCGCAGAGTTTGAGTCGCCCCACCGGTTCATCGCTGTTGCGGGCCAGCTCGCAAAGCGCCTCTTCAAGAGTATTGAGGGTGGGGAGCAGCTGCTTGAGCAGCCGCTGGCCCGCTTCGGTCGGTACCACGGCGCGGGTGCTGCGGTTGAGCAGCCGTACTCCCAGACGGGCTTCCAGCCCCTTCAGGCTATGGCTGAGGGCGGAGGCGGAGACCCCGAGCTCGAGGGCAGCCTTGCTGAAACTGCGGTGACGGGCGACGGCGGCAAATACCGCCAGTTCGGCGAGATCGGTACGGGTAATAGTCATCATCAATCAACAAAAAGGCGTGAGTCACAAGGGTACGCCAAGGCCGTGCTGCACACAATCCGCGCTAAACGGGTGGCTTGTTGCAAATATGTAGCTGCTCGCAGGCCATTGATTCTAGTGAAACTAAGTTGAATTGTTAAAAAAAACTCACAATAAGGCACTTTGAGTGTGATCTTGGTCGTCCGAAAGGCGACCAAAATCAAACTTTGGTTGATTAATTCAAAAAAACGCTGTGATTAATAAGGGCATTTAATTAAAGTCAGCCCATCAAGAGTGGCGCACGTTAATCGGTTGTTAAGTGAGACGGGCGCCGACCCTCAGGGTCAAAATCTCGCACTGTTGTTTGTTGCAATCCTGTTGTCACAAGGAGTGATGGCCAGGTTGCCGGGGGGCGAGAGGTTAATATCAAGGACGGACAGCAGGCGTTCCAGGGAGATGGAACCGGGCCAAGGCCCGACCAAACAAGAATCCCATTTTCCTAGATGACAGGAACAACGTATGTCTGACATGAATATTGCAGCTGATGGTCGTTTAGCCAGCAACACCTCCCGCGGCGTCAACAAGGCCGATGTGGTCTGGATGCTGGGTCTGTACGGTACCGCGATCGGTGCCGGTGTGCTCTTCCTGCCAATCAACGCCGGTGTAGGTGGCCTGTGGCCGCTGGTTGCCATGTTGATCCTGGCGCTGCCGCTGACTTTCTTTGCTCACCGTGGTCTGACCCGCTTCGTGCTGTCCGGCTCTACCCGTGATGGCGACATCACTGAAGTAGTAGAAGAGCACTTCGGCAAGACCGCAGGCAAATTCATCACCCTGCTCTACTTCTTTGCCATCTACCCGATCGTGCTGATGTATTCAGTCGCCATCACCAACACCGTCGAGAGCGTGATTGTTCACCAGCTGGGCATGTCTGCACCTCCCCGTGCCGTTCTGTCACTGGCCCTGATCCTCGGTCTGATGGCGGTTGTTCGTCTGGGCGGCCAGGTTATCGTCAAAGCGATGAGCGTGCTGGTATTCCCGTTCGTGCTCACCCTGATGGGTCTGGCGTTCTACCTGATCCCGCACTGGAACGGTGCCATCATCACTGAAGCTCCGGCCCTGTCCGACGCCTTCAACGGTGACTTCATCAAGACCCTGTGGCTGGCTATCCCGGTAATGGTGTTCTCCTTCAACCACTCCCCGATCATCTCCTCCTTCGCGGTGGACAACAAAGGTCGTTACGGTGAAGGTGCCGAGAAGAAGTGCAGCAACATCCTGCTGGGCGCCCACGTCATGATGGTGATGACCGTTATGTTCTTCGTATTCAGCTGCGTACTGAGCCTCTCCCCGGCTGACCTGGCTGCTGCCAAAGAACAGAACATCTCCATCCTGTCCTACCTGGCCAACCACTTCGATAACCCGGTTATCGGTACTGTGGCTCCGCTGATCGCCATGGTTGCCATCAGCAAATCCTTCCTGGGTCACTACCTGGGGGCGCAAGAAGGCATGAACGGCCTGATGGCCAAGGCGCTGCGCGAGAAGGGCAAGAACGTTGACACCAAGCAACTGAACAAAGTCACTGCCGTGTTCATGATCCTGACCACCTGGGCCATCGCTACCATCAACCCGAGCATCCTCGGCATGATTGAAGACCTGGGCGGCCCGATCATCGCAATGCTGCTGTTCCTGATGCCGATGTACGCCATCACCAAGGTTCCGGCCATGCGCAAATACGCTGGCAACATCAGCAACGGCTTCGTGACCATCATCGGCCTGATCGCCATGTCCGGTATCATCTACAAGCTGATTGCCTGATAACCCCGGTTACCAAGTTGAATGAAGAAGCCGCCTCGCAAGAGGCGGCTTTTTTTATGGCTATTTGGGGCGGCGAGCGGATGCGGTATCGCTACTTCATCAGCTTCTTCACCTCGTCGCTGGCCAGCGCCTTGTTGAATGTGTCCCGCGCCTCTTTCCCCTTGGCAGAGTTGGTAAAGCAGACGTGGAGGGACTTGTCCTCGAGGATCTTGCCGTTGAAACCGAGGTTGGCGGCGACGTCCTTGAGTTGGGGATCGCTCTCCAGCAGATAGGTCATCACATTCTGGTCGATGACCGCCAGATCGAGCCGACCGTTGCCGAGCTTGAGCAGGTTCTGGCTGTCCGAGCTGGTGGCGTCAGCCGAGAGGGCCGTTACCTATGGGGTCTGAGAAGAGGCAACTGCTCTTGGGGTCGAGATACTCGGGGAAATAACCCAGTACCTCGGGGTTGTTGGTCGCCTCGTCCACGGCCCGTTGCCAGGGGTAGAACTTGATGGTCAGCGGGTCGCCAGCCAGGGCAAAGGCTGCGGTCACCACCTGACTGCTCTTGCCCTGCTCAGGGAGGCTGGCGCTGGTGTAAGGGGGCCATTCAAGGCTGGTCAACACTGCCGCCTGAGCGGCCGACATGCCGAACAAGGGAAGAGTGGCCAGGGCGAGGTGCTTCCATTTCAGGCTCATAGAGATAACTCCTTGTGGTCAAACACCCCTTAAAGATAGCCCCCGGTGTCGATTGCGGATGCCGGCCATGGCTGACCGGCATCCGTGCCATCTATTTATTGTCGATATTCTCCGACTGCCAGAGGGCATAGCCCTTGCCGGAGGCCGTGGTGGGCAGATCAATCTGCATCAGGTCGTTGCCGATGACGAAGGGGCCCGTGTAGCGGGCGCGCAGATCCTGCGCCAGATCTTTGACCCTGATCTTGCCGTTGAGGCCGATATGGCTGAACGCGGTCAGCGCCGGTTTGGCTTCGTTCATTACCCGGGCCGCCTGCTCGGGGGAGGCGAGGTGACCGGCGATCGCCTTGTAGCCGGGGTTGGCCTTCATCTGTTCGGCAGAGGTCATGGAGACGCAGTGCACCAGCAGGTCGGCCCCTTTGGCCTGCTTCACCACTTCGGGGCTGTAGCGGGTATCGCCGGAGAGCACCACGCTGTGGCCGTGATAGTCGATGCGATAGCCGAATGACGGCTTGATGTTGACCCCGTGGTCGTTGTCAAAGGCGGTTACCTTGACCCCGTCATGGTTGTAGATCACCCCGGCGGTGACCTCGTGGCTGTTGATCTCCACCCCGTCCAGCGGCGTTCCCTCATCCTTGACCCGGGTGGCGATGTCGGTGGCGTAGGCCTGCTGCAAGCCACGGGCGAGAGCTGTGGTGCCTTTGGGGCCGTAGAGTTCCATCGGCGCGTGGCGCTGGCCATAGGCCGGTTGCAGCCAGCCGGTCAGCCAGAGATCCGCCAGCCCGTTGGTGTGGTCTGAGTGAAAGTGGGTGAGGAAGAAGGCGTTGACCCGGCCGATGGGGATATGAAGCTGCCACAGGCGAGTGGCGGAGTTGCGGCCAAAATCGAACACCAGCTTCTGGTTGCCCGCCTCGACCAGAGTGCTGTAGCCGTCCCGGCTGATCTGGGGCACCGGAGTGCCGGTGCCGAGCAGGCTTACCCGAAAGATATCGGGCCGGGCTTGAGTTGCTGAGGCAGGGGCATGGTCGTGGTTGCTGATAAAGCTGCTCTCGGCAGCCTGACTGGCGCCGCTGGCCAGCAGACCGACCAGTAATGCGGCCAGATAGGTGCTTTTCATGGGGATTTATCCTGTGGGGAAGGGACGGCATCACTGTATTGGTAACCAAAAGTTAAATAAATTGGCTAAAATCCATTTCTTACTAAACTTATGGTTGTGAATTAGGGCCCTGGTCGCGGGCCAAACGGCCTTGAAACGGGCAAAAAGGAGGGGTTGTGGACCGATTGACCAGCATGCGTATCTTCACCCGGGTGGTGGATCTCGGCTCCTACAGCGCGGTGGCGAGCGAAGAGGGGATCAGCGCCCAGATGGTGGGCAAGCATGTGCTGGGGCTGGAGCAGTGGCTGGGGGGCAAGCTGTTTCACAAGACCACCCGCCAGCAGACTCTCACCGAGCTGGGCCAGCTGTTTTTGGCTCGCTGCCAGCGGGTGCTGGAGGAGCTGGCACTGACCGAGTCGCTCACCCAGAACCTGCTGGCCGAGCCGGCCGGACGGCTGCGCATCGCCGCTCCCCTCAGCTTTGGCCACCACCGGCTGGTGCCGCTGCTGCCCGCTTTTCTCGACCGCTACCCCAAGCTGGATCTGGATCTGCAGCTCACCCCGCGCTGGATCGATCTGGTGGAGGAGGGGTTCGATGCCGCCATCCGTACCCTGCGCCCGCAGGATGAGGCGCTGATTGCCCGTCCGCTGCTGACCCAGCACTACCGGCTCTGCGCGGCCCCCGACTACCTCAATCGCCACGGCATGCCCCGTCATCCGGCCGATCTAGTTCGCCACCAGTGTCTGCACGGCAACTGGGGCGAGCACGAGCGTTGGCAGTTTGTTGGTGAGGATGGCCAGAGCGAGGAGGTGCGGGTCGCCTCGCGCCTGCGCATCAATCACTGGCCGGCGCTGCTGACGGCGGCGCTCTCGGGGGCTGGCATCACCTTGCAGCCAGCCGAACAGGTGAGTGACCATATCGCTGCGGGGCGTCTGCTGCCGCTGCTTGGCCGCTATCAGAGCCCGGCCAAGACCCTCTACTTCATCTATCCGGCGGCGCGGCGGCAGGTGCTCAAGATCACCCTGCTGGGGGATTTTCTGGCCGAATCCCTGCAAGCTGGGCCCGAGCCCGAATAAAAGGCTGCATATTCTCGCAGCCGCGATTAACCATCGTGCTTAACAAAGGGGCGGAGCAGGCCTAACATGGCGGGATGTTTTTCTAGTCGGGACAAAAGGATATGTCTGGGTTGAAAAAGGATCTCGGGCTCTGGCAGGGGATGGGGCTGCTCGCCACCTCGCTGCTCGGCACCGGGATCTTCGTGGTACCGGCGACTGCCGCCTCGCTGGCGGGTGGGGCCTCGCTCTGGGCATGGTTGCTGCTGATTGCGCTGGTGCTGCCCATCGCTTTTACCTTCGCCCGCCTCGGCCGTCGCTATCCTCATGCCGGCGGGGCGCCGCACCTCATCGGCCTTGCCTTTGGCAACGGCGCCGAGCGCTTCTCCGCCTTCCTGTTTCTGGCGGTGCTGCCGGTGGGGCTGCCCGCCGCCCTGATGATCGCCGCCGGTTTCTGGCACGCCCTGTTCGATATGGGGGAGTGGACCCTCTGGGCCATCCAGCTGCTCACCCTGCTCGGGGTCTTTCTGCTGGGGCTGCGCGGGGCGCGCTCCTCCGGCAATCTGCAACTGCTGATTGCGCTCGCCATTCTGGGGCTGACCCTGCTGATCTGGTTCAAGGGAGAAGTGAGCTGGCGCGATGCGGCCCGGCCATTGCCTAGCGCGGATGAGTGGCCCCCTATGGCCACCGCGCTGGCGGTGATGTTCTGGTGTTTCGTCGGGCTGGAAGCCTTCGCCCACATGGGGGAGGAGTTCAAGCGGCCGGAGCGGGATTACCCCATCGCCCTGCTTGGCGGGGTACTGCTGGCGGGGCTTATCTACTGGGTACACTCGCTGGTGGTGCTCAAATACGGCCTCTACGGCGATGAGGCGAAAAATGCCACTGCTATCCCTTCCCTGCTGGCGCTGCTGTTCGGCCCCACCGCCAAGTGGCTGGTGGCGTTGCTCGGCTACCTCTCCTGTTTTGCCAGCATCAACATCTACATTCAGGGCTTTGCCCGGCTGATCTGGAGCATGGCACGGGAAGGCAAGCTGCCCGCTTCGCTGGCCGTGCTCACCGCGCGCGGCGCACCGCTGCGGGCGCTCGGTCTGGTGCTCGCCATCTGTCTGCTCTGCATCACCCTGATCATCTGGCTGCGACTGCCGCTCGATGAGCTGATCCGCTACGCCAACGGCAACTTCGTGCTGGTCTACCTGCTCTGCATGGCGGCGGGCTGGCGCCTGCTTGGCGGGGTGGGCAAGGGGCTGGCTGGGGTGAGCGTGCTGCTCTGTGCTCTGGTGCTGGTGGCGCTCGCCACTCAGGTGCTCTATGCGGTGGTGCTGAGTCTTGGCTACGGCGGCTTCTCGTTGTGGCGGCGTCATCTGCGCCGCAGTCGTCAGCAGGATGCGCTCCCGCTGGCGAAGTAACATCTCCCCGATGGTCGAAGAAATGAGAAAGCCCTGATGTTCAGGGCTTTTTGATTCCGGCATGTGGGATGCTCATATGAATACTAGTTGGCGCGCTATTTGCCGAAAAGTGCGGCGTCGGATCAACTCAACGGCGATTTATAGCCAAAAAAAGTGGGATCCAGCTCCCGTTTTGCTTAAAGTGCTCCCTTCCGATCCCGGTGGTCGGAATGCCCGCAAGGATGCCCTTCAGACGTAAACAGGATGGCCTGGCCAGACTGACTCTCAGAGATGTGATTGCTTCGGTTCTCTTTTTATCTGTCACCTGTGGTGATAGCGCCTTGTTCCGTTCAGTCAGCCCGGGTTTTGCGTCTCTCTCATCGTGCATTGTCACCATCTGCAGCGAGTGAATCATGAGCGAATCGGTTTTTGAGATCCACGACTGGACCCTGAGCGTTGACGACAACATGCTGTGTCGCCCCGACCGCGAGGTCTACCTCGAACCCAGACTGGTCAACCTGTTGCGGTTTCTGGCCCATAATGCCGGCACCGTGTTTGGCCGCGATGCCCTGATCAACGAGGTGTGGGATGGCGCCGAGGTGACCGATCAGGTTGTGACCCAGTCCATCTTCGAACTGCGCAAGATCCTCAAAGATGGTCGCACTGATGCGACCGACTATATCGTCACCGTGCCCAAGCGCGGCTACAAGCTGGTGGCACCGGTGCGGCCGCTGCAGGTGGTTTCCGTGGTGATGGCGGACGAGCTGCCCGCGCCCGCGGTCAATACCGCTCTCTCCGACAACCCGACTCTCTCCGATCTGAGCCCGCCCGCGGCTGAGCAGGATGATGATGCACAGCCCAATGTCGCCCCTTTTCCCGCCGGGCCCCTGACCCGCGCCATCTCTACCCATGCCAAGGATGCCCGCAGCCGCTGGAAGATGGTGAGTTTCGATATCTTCGTTGCCATCGTGCTGATCGCCATTGTCAGCATGCTCAGCTACCAGCACACCAGCCCCCAGGTGCATGCCATGCTGGATCCCAATCTGCTGGTGTTCCGCTTTCACTCCGGCATGGATGACAACAACGAGAACGTGCGCCTCGCCGATGGCATTACCCGCGCCCTGATGGGGGAGGTGGCCGTGGCTACGCCGCTGCGGGTGCAGTACGGCGCCACCACTCTGATGGGGGGCATCATGCCCGGCAAGGAGCTGAGTGTGCGGGTCACCCGCCAGCCCCGTGGCACCTATCTCGATCTGGAGTATCGCAATATCAATACCAACCGTGTGCTGTTCAGCCATCAGTACCAGCTCAGTCGCCACAGTGTGCACGGTGTGTTGCAGGCCAGCAGCCAGGATCTGCTGCGCGCCCTCGACCAACCCGATGCCGAGCCGGGGATGGGCTGGCCGACCGATGATGCCTCCCTGATGGCGATGATGGAGGCGCAGTACTACATCAACAGCCGGGATCCGGTCGCCCTCAAGCGTGGGATTGATCTGCTGGAGCAGGCGCTGATTGTCCATCCGGATCAGCCGCTGCTGCTGGCGGAGCGCTATCTGGCAGGCGAGGCGCTGGCCACCCTTGCGGGCAAATCCGAGAGCGAGCGGCTGCAGGAGATTGGCACCCATCTCGCCCGCGTGGTGCAAAACAGCGGCGCTCTCCCTGCTAGGGTGTGGGAGGCGTTGACCCTGCAGGCGATCCTCAACGGCCAGCAACAGCAGGCCAACTATCTGCTGGAGAAGGCGGCGAGTCGCGGCCGATCTGTGCTCTATTACATACTGCAGGGCAAGCTGGCGGAGCTGGACGGTCGCCCCGAGGCGGCGGGTGATGCCTACAGTCAGGCCTTCCTGATGGAGGCGACCGAGCAGACCTATCTGCTCTGCCAGCAGCTCGGTTTCTACAGCAATATGGAGAGCCTCACCCCGGCCCTGTTCAATGCGCTGGGCCAGAGCAAGGTGAAGCTCTTCTAACTCCGCAGTGTTGGTTTTCCCCCGGTCGGAGCAGTTGCCGGCCCCATCCACAGGCTGCCTTCGGGCGGACTGTGCGGTTTCTGCTTGTCTCAATCCTGCTTGTTTGCCACCGGCATTCGCTGCACTCGCGTTTGTTCGGCTTCACGCCGCGCACGCAGCTTCTGACATCTGCTCATGGTTGGCGGCGGGATAAGCTGTCCGTCACGACCCATTTCTCATTGCTGACCGGTTATCGCCGTTGCGCTTTACCTCTGAGCCTGGATTGTGATGAGCCGAGCGGCGGGGAAAGCAGGAGGTGAGCGGCCACTTAGGGTTATGACCCAAAGGGCGTTCGGATGGTTACAAGGGGAGTGGGCGCATTGGGAGCTGCTTTATCCCGGGTTTATCTGGCCAAAAATATCAAGACGGCGAGATAAGGGGGTTATCAAGAGGCAAAAATGGGGCGGAAGGATATCAAGGTTTTATCAAGATGGCGGTGCGCCATGATGCCAATTTACTGTTTTTAAATGGTTTTTATCAAAAATAATGAGGCAGCGAAAAAAGTTGCCTCATATTTTTATCCGTTAGCTGGTCTTTATGTTTTCCGGGGATGAGAGGCCTAGTCTGTGCCCATTCTTTGGCGGGGCGTTCCGCCAAATGTGTATGTGACGACCCGACCTTTTATAGAACCGGAGATCTTATGTCCCTCGATACGAGCAAGAAGATTGGCCTTATCGCCTGTACAGGTGTGGTGGCCGGCAACATGATGGGGAGTGGTATTGCGCTGCTGCCTTCGGCACTGGCTACCATCGGCTCCATCTCTGTCTTTAGCTGGGCAATCTGTCTGGTAGGCGCCATGGGCCTCGCCTTCGTTTTCGCCCGCCTTGCTACCAAGAACCCGCAAGAGGGTGGCCCCATTGCTTACGCTGGCGAGATCTCTCCGGTGTTCGGTTTCCAGACCGGTGTGCTTTATTACCACGCCAACTGGATCGGTAACCTGGCCATCGCCATTACCGGCGTCTCCTACCTCTCGGTCTTCTTCCCTATTCTCAATAGCCCGATCCCGGCCGCCGCAGCCACCATCGCTGCCGTCTGGATCTTCACCTTCGTCAACCTGCTTGGCGGTAGCTGGGTGAGCCGACTCTGTACTCTGGGTCTGGTGCTGATCCTGCTGCCAGTGGTCGGTACTGCGGTGATGGGTTGGGGTCATTTTGATGCCACCGTCTACAGCCAGAACTGGAACACCACCAGCGGCAGCGACCTGCATGCGGTCATCAGCGCCGTGCTGATCTGCCTCTGGTCCTTCGTCGGTGTTGAATCTGCCGCCGTCTCTTCCGGCATGGTGAAGAACCCCAAGCGCACTGTACCGCTCGCCACCATGCTGGGTACCGGTATCGCGGGTGTTATCTACATCCTCTCTACCCAGGTGATCAGCGGCATGTTCCCGGCCGGTGAAGTGGCTGCCTCCGGCGCCCCGTTTGCCATGGCCTCCTCCGCCATCTTCGGTAGCTGGTCTGCCCCGTTCGTCTCTGCCTTCACTGCGCTGGCCTGCTTCACCTCGCTGGGCTCCTGGATGATGCTGGTGGGCGAGGCGGGCAAGCGTGCCGCCAACGACGGCAACTTCCCGAAAATCTATGGTGAAGTGGACAAGAACGGCGTAGCCAAGAAGGGTCTGATCCTGGGCTCCCTCAAGATGACTGCCCTGATGGTTGGCCTGACCGCCTTCACTTCCCAGTCCGCTCACGCTGCCGATCTCTTCAACGTGCTGACCACAGATGCGGTGCTGCTGACCATGCTGCCCTACTTCTACTCCAGCATTAACCTGATCCGCTTCGAGGGCATGACCTCCCGCAGCATCGGCGCCATGATCTTCTCCGGTGTGGCCTGCGTCTTCTGTCTGGTAGCCCTGATGGGTGCCAAGGGTTCCAACCTCACCGCTACCTTCGTGGTGTCGCTCATCATCCTGATGTTCTACGCCAAAAAACTGGGTCTGCGTCAGCACGATGCCCTTCTGAACGAACAACCCAGCAACTGATTTCCCCTTTTATCTTCCGAGCGCTCTTCACTCACCATCCCTGATGGAGAGCGCCCCTTTACGTGTGGAGCATTACGATGAATATCATTGCCATCCTCAACCACCTCGGCGTTTTCTTTAAAGAAGAACCCATTCGCCAGCTGCAAGCCTCCCTCGAGCGCAAGGGTTTCGAGGTTGTTTATCCGGTCGACGTCGCCGACCTGCTGAAACTGATTGAGAAGAACCCCCGCGTTTGCGGCGCCATCTTCGACTGGGACAAATACTCTCTGGGCCTGTGCAAGGAGATCCATGATCGCAACGAGAAGCTGCCGATCTTCGCCTTTGCCAACGATCAGTCCACCCTGGACATTCACCTGACCGACCTGCGTCTGAACGTGCACTTCTTCGAGTACCGTCTCGGCATGGCTGACGACATCGCCCTCAAGATGGGTCAGGCCACCCAGGAGTATCAGGACGCCATCCTGCCGCCGTTCACCAAGGCGCTGTTCAAGTACGTGGAAGAGGGTAAATACACCTTCTGTACTCCGGGTCACATGGGCGGTACCGCCTTCCAGATGAGCCCGGCTGGCAGCATCTTCTATGACTTCTATGGCCCGAACGCGTTCAAGGCCGACGTCTCCATCTCCATGCCGGAGCTGGGCTCCCTGCTGGATCACTCGGGTCCGCACAAGGAAGCCGAAGAGTACATCGCCCGTACCTTCAACGCTGATCGTTCCTATATCGTCACCAACGGCACCTCCACTGCCAACAAGATCGTCGGCATGTTCTCCGCACCGGCGGGCAGCACAGTGCTGGTTGACCGCAACTGCCACAAGTCGCTCACTCACCTGATGATGATGAACGACGTGACCCCGATCTACTTCCGTCCGACCCGCAACGCCTACGGCATTCTGGGTGGTATCCCGCAGAGCGAATTCAGCCGCGACACCATCGCTGCCAAGGTTGCCGCGACACCGGGTGCCCAGGCTCCCCGTTACGCCGTCGTCACCAACTCCACCTATGATGGCCTGCTCTACAACACCGGCTTCATCAAGGAGAGTCTGGATACCCCTTACATCCACTTCGACAGTGCCTGGGTGCCTTACACCAACTTCAGCCCGATCTATGAAGGCAAGTGCGGCATGAGCGGCGAAGCGATGCCGGGCAAGGTGTTCTACGAAACCCAGTCCACCCACAAGCTGCTGGCGGCCTTCTCCCAGGCGTCGATGATCCACATCAAGGGTGACGTGGAGGAAGAGACCTTCAACGAAGCCTTCATGATGCACACCTCCACCTCGCCGCAGTACGGCATCGTGGCATCGACCGAGATCTCCGCTGCCATGATGCGTGGCAACACCGGCAAGCGTCTGATCAAGGACTCCATCGATCGCGCCATCTCCTTCCGCAAAGAGATCAAGCGTCTGCGTGATCAGAGCGAAGGCTGGTTCTTCGACGTATGGCAGCCGGACAACATCGACACCGTCGAGTGCTGGAAGCTGGATCCGAAAGATGACTGGCACGGCTTCAAGGACATCGATGACAACCACATGTACCTGGATCCGATCAAGGTTACCCTGCTGACTCCGGGTATGGGCCGTGACGGCCAGCTGCTGGAGAAGGGCATCCCTGCCTCTCTGGTCTCCAAGTTCCTGGACGAGCGCGGCATCGTGGTCGAGAAGACCGGCCCTTACAACATGCTGTTCCTCTTCTCCATCGGTATCGATCAGTCCAAGGCGATGCAACTGCTGCGCGCCCTGACCGAGTTCAAGCGTGGTTATGACCTGAACCTGACCATCAAGAACATACTGCCGAGCCTCTATCGTGAAGACCCGAGCTTCTACGAAGGGATGCGCATTCAGGAGTTGGCCCAGAGCATCCACGATCTGACCTGCAAGTACCGTCTGCCGGAGCTGATGTTCAAGGCGTTCGATGTGCTGCCGGAGATGAAGATGACCCCGCACGCAGCATGGCAGCAAGAGCTGGCGGGCAATCTGGAAGAGGTGCCGTTGCGTGACATGGTTGACCGCATCAGCGCCAACATGATCCTGCCGTACCCGCCGGGAGTACCCTTGGTTCTGCCGGGCGAGATGGTGACCCGGGATTCTCTGCCGGTGCTCGAGTTCCTCGAGATGCTGTGCGAGATCGGTGCCCACTACCCGGGCTTCGAGACCGACATCCACGGTCTCTATCGTCAGGCCGATGGCAGCTACACCGTCAAGGTGCTGCGTTAATCGACAGTGACAACAGTCGAAAGTGACAACAACGGGCCGCAAGGCCCGTTTTTCCCTCCGGAATTCCTGTTCTTATTGCGTGAGTCGCCAATCATGAAGCGAGTGCTCTCCATTCAATCCCACGTAGTCTTTGGCTGTGCCGGCAACAGCGCCGCCGTTTTTCCCATGCGTCGCCTCGGGATCGAGGTGTGGCCGATGAACACGGTGCAGTTCTCCAACCACACCCAATACCGCGAAGGCTGGCAGGGGATGGTGATGCCCGGCGGCCATATCCGTCAGCTGGTAAACGGCCTGGCGGAGATCGGTGTGCTGGCCGAGTGCGATGCGCTGCTGAGCGGCTACCTCGGCTCGGCCGAACAGGGGGAGGAGATCCTGGCTGCTGTGGCCCGGCTCAAGGCGCTCAATCCGGCCGCCCTCTATTTTTGTGACCCCGTGATGGGTCACCCCGACAAGGGGTGCATAGTGGCACCCGGCGTCGCCGATTTTCTGAAAACCAGGGCACTGGCCTGCGCCGATATGCTGGCCCCCAATCTGCTGGAGCTGGAACAGCTCACCGGCCGCGATATCCGCAATGTGCCGGAGGCCATCGAGGCGTGCCAGCAGCTGCGCGCGCAAGGGGTCAAGCTGGTGATGGTCAAGCATCTGGGCAAGGCCGGCTTTGCCATGGACCGCTTCGAGATGATGCTGGTGTGCGAGGAGGGGAGCTTTCACCTCTCCCGCCCGCTCTACCCTTTTGCTCGCCACCCCATCGGGGTGGGGGATCTGCTGAGCGCCACCATGCTGGCCAATCTGCTGGCCGGTTGTACCCCGGTAGCGGCGTTCGAACTTACCAACGCCAGCGTGGATGCCGTGCTGGCTCGCACCTGGCTGGCGGGGGCCTACGAGTTGCAACTGGTGGCGGCCCAGCATGAGATGGCGCTGCCGCAGGTCTCCATCCGGGCGACCCGCCTCTGAGTTGGTTACGCCAACAGCAGAAACAACAAAGCCCTGATCATCAGGGCTTTTTATATTTCAGATTCGGGGAGAGGGCTTAGGGAAGGTGCGAATAAGCGGGGAAATTCTCCTCGGCTGACTCAGTCATTTCATTTCTTCATGTTTGAGCCGATTTTTTCTCCCGTAAATGCCTTGAATCAGCCTATTTAGACCGTTTCTTCGCCATTTAAGGCGTT
>NZ_JBFODM010000056.1:0-41892 GCF_040908325.1 Aeromonas sp. R4-1 | reverse complement strand
TGGCTTGGCTCTGCTGTTGCTGCAACTGATCCAGTGCCTGTTGCTCCTGCTGGCTGAGACCCAGCTGTTCACAGGCCTGC
The DNA here is from genome assembly GCF_040908325.1 of Aeromonas sp. R4-1. Lineage (NCBI taxonomy): Bacteria > Pseudomonadati > Pseudomonadota > Gammaproteobacteria > Aeromonadales > Aeromonadaceae > Aeromonas > Aeromonas sp. R4-1. The sequence goes on along the minus strand of NZ_JBFODM010000056.1, from coordinate 41,812 downwards.
TCAAAGCTGATCCCCAGATGGCACATCATGATATCGATGACGGGCAGATAGTTTTTCATAGCTTCTTCCATGGTGATCCTCCAGACCCGTCACTTATGCCCTGAACCACTCGGTGCGGCAATTAGACTTTAGGCTTAGTCTGTCCATTTGATAAGCACCCCTGCCACTGGGGGAGGGAATTTGTTACCCTGCACCATGATAAAAACGGTTGCCGTATGACTGCGAGCAACAGGTGAGGAGCAGGGCATGTTATTGAGTTTCTTGATCATCGCTTCAGGTTGGTGGCATATCCGTGCTGCCTATGGTTCAGACAGCCGCCAGTTCTATATCAGCAAGCCGCTGACCATGCTGCTTATCATCGCGTTGGCGTTCGGCTACCAGAGTTATGACCACGACGGTTCCCATGCCTGGATCCTGCTCGGCCTCTGCCTCTCGCTGGCGGGCGATGTGCTGCTGATGTTGCCAAGCGATCGCTTCATTCAGGGGTTGGCGGCATTTCTTGTCGCGCATCTCTGCTATATCGTCGGTTTTGCTCAGGGGCCGTTGTTGCTCAATCTGGTGGATGGTTTGCTGCTGTTGCTGATCGCTGGCATGGTTTTTGGCCTGCTGTGGGGCAAGCTGGGGGAGATGCGGATCCCGGTCTTCTGCTACATGCTGGTGATCATCGGCATGGCCTGGGTGGCCGCCGGTGCCTGGCACGCCTCTCTCACTGCCGGTTCTGCCGCCGCTCTGGTGGGGGCGCTGATGTTCCTCTTCTCCGACAGCATGCTGGCGCTCGATCGCTTCCGCCGCCCCTTTCCCCACGCCCGCGCCTGGGTGATGAGTAGCTACTTCGCGGCGCAATTCCTGATTGCAGGGTCGCTGGCGGGATAACGCCTTCTGGTTGAGTGCAGGTAACAGATAACGAAAAACGGGCATTGGCCCGTTTTTCGTTTTATGCCCGGCGTTTTTTCACGCCTCTATCGGCTCGGCATCCGCTGCCCGTGGGGCGGGGGATTTGAGCAACAGCATCAGGCCGCTGGCGATCAGCAAGAAGATCCCCATGATGTAAAACACCTGGTTGTAGGCCATGATGGCCGCTTCCCGGTTGATGGTGTTGGCGAGTATGGCGTGGGCTTGCTGCTGGGCAATCTCGGGGCCTGAACCCTGCGCCATCATGCTCTGGGCCAGTTGCAGCAGATAGTTTTGCCCCTCGATACTGCTGGCGGCCAGAGTGCTGCCAATTTGCAGCACATGGGTGCGGGTATCGTTATCGAGCAGGGTCGCGATGATGGCGATACCAAACGCACCACCGAGGTTGCGCAGCACGTTGAGCAGGGTCGAGGAGGAGGGGATCTCGTCGTGGCTCAGGCTGGCGGTGGCGACCAAGGAGAGCGGCACCATGATGAAGGGCTGCCCCAGCGCCCGCACGATGAGTGACTGGATCAGCTGCGGCCCGGCGTAGTCGGCACTCATGTTGACGTTCATAAAGCAGCTGACGGCGAAGATCAGGAAGCCGAAGCTCACCAGATAGCGGGGGTCTATCTTGTGGGTCAGTTTGGGCACCAGCGGCAGCACCAGCAGTTGCGGTAGTCCCATCCACATCAGGACTTCGCCGATTTCCAGCGCGTTGTAGTTGTGGATCTGGGTCATGTAGAGCGGCAACACATAGATAGATCCCATCAGCGCCATGCCGAGGATCAGATAGGCGAAGCAGGCCAGCGCGAAGCGCGGGTTGTGCAGCAGCCGCAGATTGACCAGCGGGTGACGGCGGATCAGCTGGCTGATGACGAAGAACACCAGCGCCACCGCCGAAATGACTGCCAGTCGCACGATGAAGCTTGAGCCGAACCAGTCTTCCCGGTTGCCTTCTTCCAGTACCACCTCCAGCAAGCCGAGGCCAAGCGCCATGGTGACAATCCCGATGAGATCCACCCGCTTGATCACGGCCCAGTCCACCGGTTTTTTATCCAGCCCGTGGGCCAGCATGGCCATCACCAGCAGTCCCGGCGGCACGTTGAGATAGAAGATGTAGTGCCACGACATCTGCTCGGTGAGCCAGCCACCGAGGGTCGGGCCGATGGCGGGGGCGAAAGTGGCGCAGAGGCCAAACAGCGCCATGCCGGTGGCCCGTTTCTGTAGCGGCAACAGGGTGACGATGAGGGAAAAGGCCATCGGGATCAGCGCCCCGCCAGTGAAGCCCTGCAGCGCCCGGAAGACGATCATACTGGTGAGGTTCCAGCTGAACGAGCAGAGCACGGAGGCGGCGATAAAGGCGCCGGTGGTCCAGAGCAGGTAGCGGCGCACACTCAGCCCCCGGCTCAACCAGCCACTCAGGGGGATGGCGATCATCTCCGCCACCAGATAGGAGGTGGAGATCCAGGAGCTCTCGCTCAGGGTGGCCGACAGGGCCCCCTGAATATCCTTCAGAGAGGCATTGGTGATCTGGATATCGAGGATGGCCATGAAGGCGCCGATAAGGCCCCCCATGACCGCGATCCAGTTGCGACGTGGAATGGGTTCCATCAGTTGGCAGCCACCACGGGCTCAGGAGTGCGGGTATCCACGATCACTTCGGTGGAGAGACCCGGCAGCAGCTTGCCTGCCAGCGGGCCCGGCTCGGGGATGCGGATCTTCACCGGCACCCGCTGCACGATTTTGGTGAAGTTGCCGGTAGCATTCTCCGGTGGCAGCAGGGCGAACTTGGCTCCGGTCGCCGGGGCCAGGCTGTCGATGATCCCTTCGACCGGTTGATCCGGGTAGGCATCGAGTACCACTTCGACCTTCTGGCCCGGCTGCATATGGGCAAGCTGGGTCTCCTTGAAGTTGGCCTCGACCCACACCTGTTGCAGCGGCACCAGGCTGGCGACCTGCATACCGGACTGGACGTAGAGCCCTTCCCGCAGGCTGCGCTTGCCTATGATGCCGTCGGCAGGCGCCCGCAGTTCGGTGTAGCCGAGCTCCAGCTTGGCCTGCTCCAGTTGTGCTTCGCTCAATGCCAGCTTGGCCAGATTCTGTTTGCGCTCGGCATCCAGTACCAGCAGTCGCTCACGGGCCGCCTGCAGGGCTGCTTGGGCCTCTCGGGCTTGCGCCTGATTGACCTGCAGGCCGGCACGCACCTCGTCCAGACTGTCTTGCGAGCTGTAGTGGCGCTGGTTGAGCTGACTGATCCGGTTGACCTGCTGGCTGGCGCGCAGCTGTTCGGCCTTGGCGGAGGCGACCTTGGCCTCGGCTTGCTGGATCAGGCTCAGTTGTTGGGTGCGGGTGGCGGCCAGATTTTCGGCCGTCGCCTGATTGAGGCGCAGGTCGGCTTCGGCCTCCGCGACCCTGGTTTTGTATTCGCGATCATCGAGCCGAGCGATCAGTTGGCCCGCTTTGACCGGCTGGTTGTCGGTGACCAGCACTTCGCGGATATAGCCGGGCAGCTTGGAGCTGATCCCGGTCACTTCACTTTGCAGATAGGCGTTGTCGGTGCTTTCAAAATAGCGGCCGTGAAGATACCAGTAACCGGCGAACAGCAGACCGAGCAGAGCCAGTATCATGGCTGCCAGCAGGGGAATTTTTTTGTGTTGACTCATTTTTGTGATTCCTGAACTTAAGGGGCGCAGGCTAACACTGGTCAACTGTTTCGATTAGTATTGGTTCACGAGATATACAGTTTCACTGGTGCAACAATGGATCTCAATGCCGCGTTAATTCTGGTGCGTATCGTCGACAAGGGCTCGTTTACGGGGGCTGCCCGCGAGCTGGGGATGACCAAGGCGATGGTCAGCCGCCGCATCGCCGAGCTTGAACAGCGGCTCGGAGTGCGTCTGCTCTATCGCTCCACTCGTCAGCTCACTTTGACCGAGGAGGGGGAGAAGTACTACCTGCACTGCAGCAAGGCGGTCGATGCCCTGACCGAAGCCGAGCTGATGCTGAGCGCCAGCCAGCAGGAGGTGACCGGCACCCTCAAGCTGGCGGTGCCTATCGAGACGGGGCAACTGGTGGTCGGGCGCTTGGTCGCCAAGTTTTTACAGGCCTATCCCGCCCTGCAGGTGGAGCTGGAGCTGACCAACCGGGTGGTGGATCCCATCAGCGAAGGGTTGGATGCGGTGGTGCGGATTGGCGACATGAGCGACTCCAATCTGGCGGCGCGCCGACTCTGGAGCACCGGGAGGCTGCTCTGTGCCAGCCCGGACTATCTGGCCCGTAGTCCGGTCATCGAGCGGCCGGAGGATCTGGCCAACCACGAGCGGGTGACGGTGAGCAGCGGGTTTCTCGCCTCTCACTGGTGTTTCGAGCTGGATGGCAGAGAGGTGCTGGTTGACCCCCCATCCCGTTTTCGGGTCAATAATATTACCTGTGCCCGGGAGGCGGCGAAGGCGGGGCTGGGGTTGGCCTCGTTACCCGCTATGCTCTGTCAGGATGAGCTGGCCAGCGGCGAGCTGGTGATCCTGTTGCCAGAGTGGCAGCAACCCAGGGTGCCGATTTATTTGCTGTTTCCGGAGCGGCAACTGATGCCGCGCAAGTTGCGGGCATTCATCGATTTCATGATTGAGAACGGTGCCGAGTTTGGCATCGACAAGTTGTTGTAAGGGGGAGCTATGGATAACTGGATCAATCTCTATCGCGCCTCACACACCCTGGAGGCGCACGCGTTGAAAGGGGCGCTGGAGGCGGAAGGGGTGCTGGTGCGCCTCAATGGCGAGGGGCTGTCGGGCGCCCTTGGCGAGCTGCCGGTCGACATGTTGCAGGTGACCCTGATGGTGCGGGCCGAGGATCGCAGCAAGGCAGGACGGGTCATCGAGCGTTACCAGCAGCGTCAGGGAAACGGCTGGCTGTGCGGCCAGTGCGGGGAGGAGAACGGCGCCAACTTCGACGTCTGCTGGCGCTGTCATCACGATCCCCACGACAGCTGATCTCTCTTCCGCTAGCGCGGCGGGAACTCGATATCTTCCCCTGCGCTGGCATCGTGATAGGTCGCCAGATCCAGCTCGTTTTCGCTGCGGGCGATCAGAACCGACACCAGAATATCCCCCGAAACATTGACCGTGGTGCGCGCCATGTCGAGGATCCGGTCAATGCCTGCAATCAGTGCCACCCCTTCCAGCGGCAAGCCCACCGCAGTCAGGGTCAGGGTCAGCAGCATCAACCCGGTGCCCGGGGTACCTGCCGTGCCGATACTGGCCAGGGTGGCGATGCTGATGATGGTCAGGTAATCGAGCATGTGCAGATCCACCCCGAATGCCTGAGCCACGAACAGCGCAGTCACTCCCTGATAGAGGGCGGTGCCATCCATGTTGATGGTGGCGCCGATGGGCAGCACCTTGGCGGTGATGGCGGGAGAGACTCCCAGCCGCTTCTCGGCGCAGGCCAGACTGATGGGCAGGGTGGAGTTGCTGGAGCTGCTGGTGAAGGCCACCGCCTGGGCATCAACGATGCTCTTGAAGTAGTGCAGCGGATTGAGCCGTGCCAGCAGGAGCAGCAGGGTGCTGTAGACCCCGAGCACGTGCAGCAGGCAGCCGAGGTAGACGGCGCCGATCACCTTGAGCAGCGGCAGCAGCAGATCGAGGCCGTACTTGCCGGTCATCCAGGCCATCAGGGCGCAGACACCGTAAGGGGCGAGCGCCATCACCATCTGGGTCAGCTTGAACATCCCTTCGGCCAGCGAGGTGAAGAAGAGGATGGCGGGGCGGCCACGGCGACCGCTGGCATTGAGGGCGACCGCCAGCGCCACCGCAAAGACGATCACTTGCAGGATCTTGCCATCCACCATCGCCTGTACCGGGTTGCTCGGCACCAGATGGCTCAGCACGCTGGCCAGGGTGGGTGGTTCCGACATGCCGATACGCTCATAGGGGCCCATGTCGGCGCCCATGCCGGGCTCCAGCAGCCAGCCCATCATCAGGCCGATGCAGATGGCGATGGCGGTCGAGCAGAAGTATAGGCAGATCGCCTTGCTGCCGATGCGATCGAGAGCCTTGCCCTTGAGCAGCGAGGTGAGACCGGCGATGACCGAGCAGAAAATGAGGGGCACCATCAGCATCTGGATGGTGTTGACGAACAGGACGCCAAGGGGCTTGAGCAGCAGGGCTTGCTCTTCAAAGCCGACGCCCAGACCCACCCCTGTCAGCATGCCGATCAGGGTCTTGAGCCAGAGTGGTCGGCGGGTCCAGATCTGCCAGGGCTTGAGAGCCTCTCCATGGAACAGCATGACGCCAATATCCTTATACATTGTCTGCGATGGCCAAAAAGGGGCGCCAGTGTAGCGATCCCTGACGCGGGTTGCCACATTATCGACAAAGCGGTGGCGGTGACCACTCCCCTGACCAGGAAATGCGCAATTTATTGGCCTATATCAAGATCCCTCCGGGCGGGGAGATATTTAATTGGCATTAAATATGTTCATTATTGAGGTGAGAGATGTCGCAATCGGTTCATGGTCATGAGGTGATGGAAATGATGTTGGCGCAAGGGGGGCAATTTACCCGTGCCAGCCTGAAACAGGCGATGGCCGAGCGGTTCGGTGCCGAGGCCCGTTTTCATACCTGCAGCGCCAGCGAGATGGATGCAGAAGCGCTGATCGACTTTCTGGCCGCCCGCGGCAAATTCATCGACTCGGCCGAAGGTTTCCAGACCCGCGCCGACAAGATCTGCAACCACGGTTAATCCCGCTGCGAGCGCATCATGGCGCTCGCTCAATTCTTCGCCCTTTGCTATATTTCGCCCCCTCTCTTTTCCCTATTCAGGGCGTAGCCCGGGCGTTGTATGGATACTTTCTCTGCCGCAGTCATGCTGTTTCTGATCATGGACCCGCTGGGCAACCTGCCGGTCTTCCTCTCTATCCTGCGTCATATCGATCCCAAGCGACGTCGCAAGGTGATGGTGCGCGAGCTGCTCTTCTCGCTGGCCATCATGATGCTGTTCCTGTTCGTCGGTCAGCAGATCCTCGGCTTCCTCAACCTGCGGCAGGAGGCGGTCAGCATTGCGGGGGGGATCATCCTGTTCCTGATCGCCATCAAGATGATCTTCCCAAGTGAGGGGGGCGTGACCGGGCTGGCGGCGGGCGAGGAGCCCTTCCTGGTGCCGATGGCGATCCCGATGATTGCCGGCCCCTCGATCCTCGCTTCTTTGATGCTGCTGGCCAATCAGGAGCCGACCCGGATGGTGGACTGGTCGCTGGCACTCTTTCTGGCCTGGGCTGCCAGCGCGGTGATCCTGATGTTCTACGAGGTATTCAACAAGTTGCTGGGTGAGCGGGGACTCACTGCGGTGGAGCGGCTGATGGGTATGCTGCTGGTGATGATCTCGGTCCAGATGCTGCTGGACGGGGTACATCACTATCTGGCGGTGACCGGCCAGGGCTGAGTGGTTTACATCTTGAAGTGAATGAAACGGGGCTACGCAGAGCCCCGTTCTTTTTTGTTGCCGAGAAGGCGTGCCGTCACCCGTGAGTGGTCGCAGCGGGTTCCAGTTTGCTCATGATGAGGGAGAGCAGCAGCTCCCGCAGCCAGCGGTGGCCCGGATCCTCGCTGTGACGCTGATGCCAGATGAGCAGATGGGAGATGCTGTCCAACCCGATGGGCAGCGGCAGCTGCAACAGCGGATAGACCTGGGTAGCGTGGCGGGCGTAGAGCCTGGAGAGGGTCACTATCATGTCGGAGTGCATCCCCATCCGCAGCGCCGCCTCGAAGGAGGGCACGGTTGCCTCGATACGCCGGTAGAGATCCTGCTCTGCCAGCTTGTGATCCAGCATCCAGCGGTCCCGCCCCTCGCAGTAAGTCTGTACATGGGGATAGCTGAGGTAGTGCTCCAGATTCCAGTTGGGCTCCCGCAGCGCGGGGTGGTGCTGCTGCACCAGACAAGTGAGGTCATCGACCGCCAGTACTCGCTGACAGATGCTGTCGGGCAGGGTATCGAGCCGATAATCGGAGCTGATGCAGTTCTCCCGCACCGCGAAGGCAATGTCCACCTGTCCCTGACTCATCTCGGTCAGACTGTTCTCGGTCCACTCCTCGTAACGCAAGCGGATCCGTGGTGCCTGCCGCTTCAGCTCGCTCAGGTAGAGCGGGGCAAACAGGGTAAAGGCGCTGTCCATGCTGGCGATGACGAACTCCCGCTCCGAGCTGGCGGGGTCAAACTCGGGCGGCTGGATCAGGTTGTCCAGCGACAACAGGATGGGTTGCAACTGTTGTTGCAGCGCAAGGGCGCGGCCGGTGGGTTCCAGCCCGTAGGCAGAGCGGATGAAGAGGGGATCATTGAAGGTATCGCGCAGACGGCCGAGGGCTTTGCTGACCGCGGACTGGCTTAGATGAAGGCGGCGTGCCGCCTTGCTGCCGTTGCGCTCCTCCAGCAGTACCTGCAGGATAATCAGCAAATTGAGGTCGATACGACCCAGTTGTTCCAGCAGCATGATATGAATCCTCTTCAATTCTAAGATGAATTTATACCATTTGTTTTCATATCTTGGCGATCTTATCCTCGAATGGTCTCAGGTTCGCATGAACCACTGGTACAGGATGTAGCGGTTGAGGGGACATGTAGCACAATCAATATGGCGACCTTTGGGTCGCCCTATTTTTTGGCTATGATTTATTTGCTCACTTGCACCTGCCTTGATTTTGCCCAACAATCCCTGCGCTCTATTTTGATACAAGTAACAGATATCTCTTTGTGAGGGAGTATCCCTATGGGACTCGGTGGAATTCATATCTGGCATATGTTGATCCTCTTGCTGGTCGTTGTGCTGGTCTTCGGCAGCAAGCGTCTTGCCAGTGCAGGTGAGGATCTGGGTACCGCCATCAAAGATTTTCGCAAGGCGATGCGTGACGACGCAAATCATCCGAAATAAGCAGTAGGAGTAGAAAATGTCTGTAGACGAGAAAGTTGAACTGAACGAAACCTGTGACAGCTGTGGCTGTTTTGCCGAGATCGGCACCATCATCGGCGAAGGCGACGATGTGATGGATCTGGTGATTGAAGCCGCTGCCGAGGCGGATGCCCGCGCCAAGCTGGCTGCCTATGAAGCACTGGCCAAACAGGTCACTGCCGAAGCTCAAGTGAGCAGCGAACTGACCCAGGGCGCCAACGGCGTGATCCTGAAAGCCCGCCTGCAATTCACCTGCACCGCTGAAAAACTGATTTTCGAAATGCGGGCCCGCTCTATCTGAGTTGTCTGATAACGCGGCAGGTTTGCCTGCCGTGTTGACCCTTCTGCTGTGGGTCGGCGTTCTATAGTTACTCTATCCCACAGACGTTTTTGCCCGGCGCGAGTCGGCCAACAGAAGGCGTAAACATCATGACGCAGCGATGGATCTCTGCTCCCAATCCCACCCTCTATCGTGATCCGTGCTGCCAACAGGCAGCGGGCGTGACCTCAGCACAGGGGCAGCCATCGTGATGCGACGCTGGATCTGGGCTCTGCTGGCCCTCTGCTGTTTTCCCCTGCTCGCGGCTGAACTCAAGCCACAGCGTCTGCCCCAACCCGGGGATCTCGAAAGCATTCTGCAAAAGCGCGAACTCAGGGCTCTGGTGGTCTATGAGCGCGGCTTCTATTTTCTCGATCGCGGCGCCCAGTACGGCATTCTGGTCAATCAGTTGCAAGGGTTCGAGCGCTGGCTGAACAAGACCTATCTCGCCAAAGAGAAGGTCAAACTCAAGGTGGTCTACATCCCGGTGCGGCAGGACAAGCTGCTGGACTATCTGACCGAGGGGCGTGGCGATCTGGTGGCGGCAACCATGACGGTGACCCCGACCCGGCGTGAACAGGTGGCCTTCTCCCGGCCGCTCATTTCATCCATAGAGGAGTGGGTGGTGAGCCAGCAGAGCCTGCCCGCCTTCAGTCGTATTACCCAGCTCTCCGGCAGGCGGGTCTGGGTGCGCGCCAGCTCCAGCTACTACGAGAGTCTGCGCCAGCTCAACTGGCTGTTTCGCGAGCTGGGGCTGCCCCCCGTCTATATCGAGACGGTGCCCGAATATCTGCAGGATGGTGATCTGCTGGAGATGGTAGCCGCCGGCATTATTCCCTTGACGGTGACTGACAGCTACAAGGGACGGATCTGGCTGGGTGGCATGATCTCCGGCCTCAAGGCCCACAAGTTGATCCCCCTGCGCAGCAACGGCACCAGCGCCTGGGCGCTGCACAAGAACAGCCCCGAGCTGCTCAAGGCGGTCAATGGCTATCTGGCGAGTGTCAGCCGCAACAGCCTCTACAGCGACATGACCCTGCGTCGGTTGCTGGTTCGCAGCGATCAGATGAGCAATATCCTGGCGCCGGACCCCATGGGGCGCCTCGCGACCATTCGCAAAGTGCTGGAGAAGTACGCCAATCAATACGATCTCGACTGGCTGATGCTGGCGGCGCTCGGCTACAAGGAGTCCGGCCTCAATCCCAAGGCGCGCTCGCCCAAGGGGGCCGTGGGCCTCATGCAGCTGCTGCCCAGTACAGGGCGGGAAGTCGGCATCAACGGCGCCAGACTCACCACGCTGGAGGGAAATGTGGAGGCCGCCTGCCGCTACATGCGGTTGATCCTCGATACCTACTTCAATGATCCCAAGCTGGATCGGCTCAACCGCCACCTGTTTGCCCTCGCCGCCTACAACGCCGGGCCGAACCGGGTGCAGGCGCTGCGAGGCAAGGCGGAGAAACTGGGGCTCGATCCCAACGTCTGGTTCGGCAACGTGGATCAGCTGGTAGCCAACGAAGTCGGACAGGGGCCGATCAACTATGTCGGCACCATCTACAAGTACTACGTGGCCTATCGTTTCAGCCTGCCCCAGATCGAGGGCAAGGCTGCCGCTATCGAAGCGGCTCAGCCCTGAGCCGGTTGACCGGCAGGGTCGCCTGCACGGTCGGCAATTGCCAGCCACCGTCCCTGTGTTGCAAAAACCAGTGAGCAGGGCCGGTGGCCGGGATGAGATCTGGCTGGCTGAGCTGGCCCAGATAGCGCAACATCGGGGTATCATGCAGTTCCATCAGCAACTCCTTTTGAATATGTGAAGAGGCTCGCCAGCGTTATGACACCCGGCCATGACAGCAGGATGACACCATGATCCCCGGATCCTTTGCCCTGATCGACGATCCCCAGCTGGCGCTCAAGGTGCGTTGCCACTGGATCCGCCATGCCCGCGAGCGGATCCAGGCGCAGTACTACAGCTGGGAGGAGGACAGCAGCGGCAAGCTGCTGCTGAGCGAGCTGCTCCACGCCGCCCGGCGCGGCGTCAAGGTGCAGCTGCTGGTGGATGATCTCTATGCCGGTGACAACCGCTTTCTGGAGATGGTGGCTCACTATCCGGGGATCGAGGTGCGGCTGTTCAACCCCTTCTGGCTGCGGGGCTGGCGCCCGCTGGCACTGCTGCTGGAGGGGCTGCTCAGCTTTCGCCGCATCAACCACCGGATGCACAACAAGCTGCTGCTGGTGGATGGCAAGCTGGCGCTGATCGGCGGGCGCAACATCGGTGATCGCTACTTCGGTCTGGATCCGCAGGCTCCCTTCGTGGATCTCGATCTCGCCTGTCAGGGGGGACTGTGCCAGCAGATGGCACAGGGGTTTGAGCAGTTCTGGCACAGCCGCTGGAGTCACCCCATCCGCCATCTGCTGCGCCGCGAGCTGCTGCCCGCTGAAATAGAGGTGGTCAACGACTTCTTATTCACCATGACGGATCTGGCGGTGGCCACGGTCTACGATCTGCCTGCGGCGCTGTTTGACGAGAGCGATGTGCCGCTGCAGTGGCACGAGGGGCGGGCCGAGGTGTGGTTCGACCGTCCCGGCAAGGGGCTTATCTCCCGTCCCACCACTGCCCGTCAGCTCTGGCGCCAGCTGGCTGACAATCCCGGCTCGCTGGGGTTGGTGACCCCTTACCTCATCCTTACTCGCGGGTTCCGGCACCGTCTGGCGCGGCTGCGCCAGCAGGGGATCGCCATCGACATTCTCACCAACTCGCTGGCCAGCACCGATGTGCCGCTGGTCTATGGCGCCTACCAACGTTATCTCGGCTGGTTGCTGCGGCGCGGGATCCGGGTCGCCGAGTTTGACCATGGCCACGGCAGCCTGCACGCCAAGCTGATCCTGCTGGGGGAGGATCGGGCGCTGTTTGGCAGCCTCAACCTCGATCCCCGCTCGCTGTTTCTCAATACCGAGCTGATGCTGCATCTGCACTGCCCGCCGATCTGCGAGGCGCTGCGAATGTGGCTGGCTCGCTGGCAGAAGCAGGCGGGTGGATTGCCGCGCAAACCCGAGGGGTGGTCAAGGCGACTGATAGCCCGCCTTAGCGACTGGTTGCCCCTGCGCCGTTGGCTGTGAGGCGGCCATTTTTTGTGCGAGATATCGCAAAACCTTGTAAGTCATTGCTGATGCCCTTTGCGGGTGAATAACCAATCATGAATCTATCTTGCTGTTTTATAACAATTTAGTGGTGATGATAAGGCTGTTTTTTGTACTCTGATGTGAATGGAATGGGCATAAAAACGTTTTTTATTTTGTTTTTATGCGTAATATTTCAGTTGCAAGGACAAACACGGTGGCTTGTCTGCCGTGTGGACGAAGGTTGTAACGGGTAGCTGGCCAGTTGCATCGCTGCAATTGGCGCGCACTTCAGGTGGGTCGCGAACTATCGGAAAGTGAAACAGAGACCCGGTGTGGCCGGACTCCAATATGGAACATGCTATTTGCGAGGGGGTGACATGGACATGTCACCCCACTTTTTTGGCCGCTCGCCACCGTTTACCTTTTCCATGACTGTTGCTCATCGCAAGAGCCGCAGAGCGCAAGGCAATAACAAGGCAATAAAAAGAGGGCCGCAATAGCGGCCCTCTGTCTCATCTGCCCGGTAGATTAACCGGCCTTGATGCTGCGGCGACGCTGCAGCCAGACGATCACCCCGAACAGCAGGAAGCCCGGGATCCACATCCACTCCTTGGTCCAGCGCTCGGTCGGCGCCTTGACGGTGAGGATCTCCTGATCGAACTCCAGTCCCATGGTGGCGGCCGGGCTGCCAAAGGCGACGTTGTCGATCAGCGTCTTGCCATCCTGCTCATAGAGGCTCAGCCCCAGATTGGCCAGCCGCTCTTCGCCATTTGCCCCATCCGGTACGGCGACCAGCAGGGTGAACTTGCGCGGTTTGCCCACTGCATCTTCACCGAGGATCCGCAGCCGCAGGGTGCTCTCCGCTTCCACTTCACCCATGGTTTGGGCCAGCTGGGCAGGCGGGGTCTCGCGATAGGGGTCGTGCAACATGTCCATCCAGAAACCCGGGCGGAACAGGGTAAAGGCGACCAGCAACAGCAGCACGCTCTCGTACCAGCGGCTCTTCACCAGGAACCAGCCCTGAGTGGCGGCGGCGAAGATCAGCATGGCGATGGTCGCCACGATGAAGATCAGCACCCCGTGGGCGAAGTCCACGTCGATCAGCAGCAGATCGGTGTTGAAGATAAACAGGAACGGCAGCGCCGCGGTACGCAGGCTGTAGTAAAACGCCGTGATCCCGGTCTTGATGGGGTCGCCCTTGGAGACAGCCGCTGCCGCAAAGGAGGCCAGCCCCACCGGCGGCGTCACATCCGCCATGATGCCGAAGTAGAAGACGAACAGGTGCACCGCGATCAGCGGCACGATCAGCCCGTTTTGCTGCCCCAGCGTCACCACCACTGGCGCCAGCAGGCTGGAGACGACGATGTAGTTGGCAGTAGTGGGCAGCCCCATGCCGAGGATCAGGCTCAGCAGGGCGGTGAGCAGCAGCATCAGCAGCAGGTTGCCCATGGAGAGGAACTCCACCAGATCAGCCAGCACCAGACCAACCCCGGTCTGGGAGACCGCACCCACGATAATCCCCGCGGTGGCGGTGGCAATGCCGATACCGATCATGTTGCGGGCACCGGCGACCAGCCCTTCCCGCAGATCCACCACGCCGTCAGCGACGGTGCCGTAGTCGTGCTTGCCGTCCTTGCGCAGCCAGTTGAGCAGCGGGCGCTGGGTCAGCAGGATGATCACCAGCATCACGGTACCCCAGAAGGCCGACAGCCCCGGCGAGAGGCGTTCCACCATCAGGCACCATACCAGTACTACCACCGGCAGCAGGAAGTGTAGGCCGGAGAGCAGCACGGCGCGGGTGTTGGGCAACTCGGTGAGCGGCTTGTCGGGATCTTCGGCAGGCAGTGGTTCATTGCTGGCGGCGATCTTCAACAGGGCCACATAGGTGGCAGCCAGCAGTACCGAGATCCCCGGCAGTGCGTAGTCACCCAGCGCAGGTTTGAGCCAGCCGAGGCCATAGTAGACCGCCAGTGACAGGCCGCTGATGAGGGCCGCGCCAAAGGCAAAACCGGTCAGGCGACGCAGCCAGGGTTTGGGTTGATGGTTGCCGATGGGCTGCATGCCCAGTTTCAGCGCCTCCAGATGGACGATGTAGAGCAGCGCTATGTAGGAGATGGCGGCAGGCAGGAAGGCGTGCTTGATGATCTCCACATAGGGGATACCCACGTATTCGACCATCAGGAAAGCCGCAGCCCCCATCACGGGTGGCATGATCTGGCCGTTGACCGAGGAGGCCACTTCGACCGCCCCCGCTTTCTCTGAACTGAAGCCTACCTTCTTCATCATCGGGATGGTGAAGGTGCCGGTGGTCACCACGTTGGCAATCGACGAGCCGGAGATCAGGCCGGTCAGGCCGGAGGCGACCACTGCCGCCTTGGCCGGGCCGCCGCGCAGGTGACCGAGCAGGCTGAAGGCGAGCTGGATAAAGTAGTGACCGGCACCGGCACGCTCCAGCAGAGCGCCGAACAGCACGAACAGGAACACGAAGCTGGTGGAGACGCCAAGGGCGATGCCGAATACCCCTTCGGTGGTGATCCACTGGTGGTTGGCCAGCGCGGTAAAGCCTACTCCGCGGTGTGCCAGCAGTCCCGGCATCCAGGGGCCCGCCAAGCTGTAGATCAGAAAGACGATGGCGATGACTGCCAGTGCTGGCCCCAGGGCGCGGCGCGCCGCTTCCAGCAGCAGCGGAATGCCGATGCAGGCGGTTACCAGATCGGCGGTGGTGAGGGTGCCGGGACGCAGTGCCAGTGCTTCATACATCACGAACAGGTAAGAGGCGGCGCCAGCAGCGATCAGGCCGAGGGCGATATCACCGAGGGGTACCCGATCCCGCGGCGAGGAGCGAAATGCCGGGAACACCAGAAAAGCGAGCAACAGAGCAAAGGTGAGGTGAATGGAGCGGGTTTCGGTGTCATTGAGTACGCCAAACCCCACCATGAAGGGGAGTGGCGAAGCGATCCAGAGCTGGAACAGGGACCAGGCCAGCGCCAGTGCTGTGATGAGCCAGCCCATGATGCCCAGCGGCAGGCGAGCGCCCACATCCTGGGCGATCAGTTCCTCGGTAGAGAGTTGTTTATCTTGCATAGGGTTAACTTGTGCCAACGAGTACAACAAGAGCGACACCCGCCCCCGCAATCAGGCGGCAGACGGGTGTCGAAGAGAGTGACAAAGGCCCCGGGGCCTTCAATCAGAGCCAGCCGCGCTCTTTGTAGTAGCGGGCAGCCCCTTCATGCAGCGGTGCAGAGAGACCTACCTTGATCATGTCGGCCTCTTTCAGGTCGGCAAAGGCAGGGTGCAGGCGCTTGAAGCGATCCAGGTTGTCGAACACCGACTTGACCAGCTGATAGACCACTTCCGGATCGGTTTTGGCGCTGGTGGAGAGCACCGCTTTGCCACCGATGGAGGGGGTCGGCTTGTCGCTGCCCTTGTAGATGCCGCCCGGGATCTCGGCCTTGCTGTAGTAGCTCTTCTCGGCCAGCAGCTTGTCGATGTCGGCGCCGGTCACAGGTACCAGTACTGCATCTGTGGTGGTGGAAGCTTCCTGAATGGCGCCGTTCGGGTGACCGACGAAGTAGCTCATGGCGTCGATGTTGTTGTCACCGAGGGCGGAGGCCTGTTCGGCTGGCTTCAGCTCGGAGACCAGACCGAAGTCACCCTTCTTCCAGCCTTTGACCGCCATGATCTCTTCCATGGTGTCACGCTGGCCGGAGCCCGGGTTGCCGATGTTGACGCGCTTGCCCTTCAGATCGTCGAAGCTGGCGATCTTGGCATCGCGGCGAGCCAGGATGGTGAACACCTCGCTCTGCAGGGAGAAGACGGCGCGCATGTCGTCCATAGCCCCTTCGGCCTGGAACGGTGGCAGCCCCTTCATCGCCTTGAACTGGTGGTCGGATTGCATGATACCGAAGTTGAATTCACCGCTGCGGATGCCGTTGACGTTGGCAACACCACCGCCACTGGCCGGGGCGTTGCACTTGATCTGGTGATCGGCGGCGCCGCGATTGAGGAAGCGGCAGATGGACTGGCCAGCGACATAGTAGACGCCGGTCTGACCGCCGGTGCCTATGGTCACGAAGCGCTCCTGCGCTTGTACCGGACCACCGAATGAAACACCGACCAGAGCCGCCGACAGGGCGCATGCCAAAGTTAATCCTTTCATTTTTTCTCCCTTTTCTTTGATTTTGTTTATCCGATCCCCGGATAAATTGATGGCAATCCCGTTCTGCGCCGGGCTTGCCTGCTCTTCTCGTTGCGCGAAAGCGGGGGAGTTGATTCCCCCCCTTTTCCGGCAGTCACCCTCATCCTGTGGTGAGGCTACCGACCTCCTGTCGGTCGAAGATAAATTGGCCCCTGAGGGGCCAAATAAAAAGTTGCAAGCACTCCGATTAAGCACATTCACCCAACATAAATCAAACGAAATGGCAAAATCACGGAGTTTAATCTTGAGAAACATGACCTCGATCATTCATTTTCTAGCCGAAGATTAATTTGATATGAAGGGAAATGGAAGAGGGAAAAACTAGGGTGGGATTCTTATGCGGCCCTTGAATGACAAGGGCCGGAGTCATGAGAGATCAGTTGGCCGGGGTGGCCAGATCCAGGATAAAGGCGTATTCCAGCGCGATATCCTCGTAGGCTTTGAAGCGGCCCGACTTGCCGCCGTGGCCGGCGTCCATGTCGGTGTTCAGTAACAACTTGTTATCATCTGTCTTCAGTTCGCGCAGCTTGGCGACCCACTTGGCGGGCTCCCAATACTGCACTTGCGAGTCGTGCAGTCCGGTGGTGACCAGCAGGTTGGGGTAGGCTTGCGCCTTCACCTGATCGTAGGGGCTGTAGCTCTTCATGTAGTCGTAGTAGCGCTTCTGGTTCGGGTTGCCCCACTCGTCATACTCCCCGGTGGTGAGGGGGATCGACTCGTCCAGCATGGTGGTGACCACATCGACAAACGGTACCTGCGCCACCACGCCGCGATAGAGTTCGGGCGCCTGATTGATGACGGCCCCCATCAGCAGGCCGCCGGCGCTGCCGCCCATGGCGTAGACCTGATCCCTGGCACCGTAGCCTTGCTCAACCAGCGCCTTGGTGACATCGATAAAGTCATTGAAAGTGTTCTGCTTTTTCAGCAATTTGCCATCTTCGTACCAGTGACGGCCCAGCTCTTCACCACCCCGGATATGGGCGATGGCGTAGACGAAGCCTCTGTCCAGAAGGCTCAGGCGCGAGCTGCTGAAGTCGGGATCCATGCTGGCGCCGTAGGATCCATAGCCATAGACCAGCAGCGGATTCTTGGGCGCATCGGCCTGCTCTTTCTTGAACTTGTCCTTGCGATAGACCAGCGACACTGGCACCGATACGCCGTCGCGGGCGGTCACCCAGAGTCGCTCGCTGGCGTACTGGTCGGCCTTGAAGCCGGCCACCGGTTGCTGCTTGAGCAGGGTGCGCTTGCCGCTCGCCATGTCCAGCTCATAGGTGGAGGCGGGGGTGGTCATGGAGGAGTAGCCATAGCGCAGGGCGCTGGTATCCGGCTCCGGGTTGTAGGCGAGCCAGGTGACATAGGCGGGATCGTCGAAGGCGATCTCCTTCTCGTCACCGCTCTGCCAGTTGATCTGGCGCAGTCGGGTCAGCCCCTTGTTGCGCTCTTCCAATACCAGCCAATCCTTGAACAGGGCGTAGCTCTCCAGCAGCACCTCCGGATTGGGGGCGATCACCGCCTTCCAGCGATCGACCGGGCTCTCCTTGGTCTCGTAGAGGCCGAAGTTCTTGCCGTCCTTGTTGGAACGCACATAGAAGCGGCCGCGGTAGTGATCCAGGCTGTATTCGTGATCCACCTGACGGGGCAGGAACAGGCGTGGGGCGTGCTCCGGCTGGTTGGCATCGATCAGCCGTGCTTCGCCGGTAGTCGTGCTGGAGAGCGCGATGACGATGAAATCTTCCGAGGTGGTGGCGTAGAGGCTGACGTAGAAGGAGTCATCCTTCTCTTCATAGACCAGCTTGTCCGTGGCCGGATCCGTCCCGAGCGTATGGCGATAGACCTGATAGGGCAGCAGGGTCTGCGGGTGCTTGCGCACATAGAAGACGGTCTTGTTGTCGTTGGCCCACACCAGATTGCCGGAGGTATTTTCCAGTTTGTCGGTGGCCCACTGGCCGCTCTCCAGATCGAGGAACTGGATCTGGTACTGACGGCGGGAGAGGAAATCTTCCGCCACCGCCAGCCAGCGGTTGTTGCGGCTCACCTCAAGGGCGCCGAGGGCATAGAACTCGTGCCCTTCAGCCCGCAGGTTGCTGTCGAGCAGCAGACTCGCCTGCTCTTCACCGAGCCTGGTGCGCGAGTAGATCCCGTACTCCTTGCCCGGCTCATAGCGGGTCTGGTAGCGGTAGCCGTTCTTCACATAGGGTACCGACTCATCCTGCTGGGGGATGCGGGCGACCATCTCTTTGTAAAGCTGTTCGCGCAGGGGCTGGGTCGGCTTGAGCATGGCCTCGGTATAGGCGTTCTCGGCCTTGAGATAGTCCAATACCTCGGGCTTCTGCCGCTCGTCGTCACGCAGCCAGTAGTAGTTGTCGATGCGGGTACCCCCGTGTTTTTTCAGAGTGCGGGGATGTTTGGCGGCCACGGGCGGCTGGATTGGATGTTCGCTTGTCAGCATGGCGGGCTCTTCATTGGCATAAGTGGGGGGGAGAACTGTCAGAAAGGCTAGCAGCAGAACTCCTCGGGAAAAGGTAAACATGTCGCATCCTTGGCGCTGGAAAGGGTTGGTAGACCTGAGCATCGGCTCCATGAATTGGCGTTAAATCTGCCCCTTGTTGCCGGTGGTTGCAAGCAATCCCTTGTTATTGCAGGAAATGTAATCAAAAAAAGCCGCTATCTCGTGATAGCGGCCCTCTTTCTGGCCATGAGCGGCAAGAGTCCGCTCAGGTGTGCCTCACATGATATGGGAGTGCCCTCTCATGGCCAGTTTTCGTCAGCCGGGGTAGCTCGACCAGCGGTTGGTCGCGCCCTCGTTGCTGATACTCAGTACCTCATAGGGATGGCCCGGAATATCCATGCCCGGCGCACTCTGGGGCATGCCCGGAATGGTCAGGCCACGGATCGCCGGTTTTTCCCTGAGCAGCTTCTGCACATCGGCGGCCGGTACATGCCCCTCGATCACATAGCCATTTACGATACCGGTATGGCAAGAGGCCAGTTCCGGCGCGATACCGTATTGCTGCTTCACTGCGCCGAGCTGCTCGGTTTCGATGACCTCCAGTTCGAAGCCATTCTGCTCCATGTGCTCGTTCCAGCTTTGGCAGCAGCCACAATATTTGGATTTGTAGACGGTCATCTTCTCGGCCGCGAGAGCCGAAAAGCTGACGGTACCGGCCAGCATGGCCAGTAACAGGGATTTGTACATCACTCACCTCAGATTGAAAGAAAAGATGCCCGATACGGGATGCGTTTCAGATCTGGATGCGTGGGGGACGTTCGAGCCGCTCGCACGGAGCGTCCGGCATAAAGAGAGAGGGGGAGGCGAAGTCGGGGGTATCCGGTTCCAGTATGGCGACCGTCAGGCTGTCGCTGCCTACCAGCGTCATCGAGAGGGCGGTGGTAAAGCTGCCGCAGGGCATCGCTTTTTCCAGGGTACGCTCGCTCTGGCTGCAGTGGGTAGTCAGGGTACAGAGGTCGGTTGCGGCCCGGCTGCCAAACGACATCAACACCAGCACCAGACTCCACAAGGGGAGCCAGCGACGGGCGTGAGCGAGTTGGCGACGGGTGAGAACCATGGAATGACTCGGAAAAAACAAGGGGCACATGGTAACCCTGTGCCCCGGGGGAGGGTCAAGCCCTCCCCATGGTGTCAGTCAGCCAGGATTAAGGTTGCTGACGGGTCGCCGCCAGCACGATCTCGCGCACACAGACGTTGGCAGGCTGGTTCCAGGCGTAGAGTACGGCATCGGCGATCACTTCCGGCGCAATGACGCCACCCATCTGATCTTTCCAGTCGTGGTAACCGGCCTTGATGCTCTCGTCAGTGGTGTGGCTGAGCAGCTCGGTCTCGACCGCACCCGGGGCAATGGTCACCATCCGCACGCCGACATCGGCCACCTCTTCCCGGATGTTCTCGGTCAGGGCGTGCACGGCGAACTTGGTGGCGCAGTAGGCAGCATGGTTCGGGAAGGTCTTGCGGCCTGCGATGGAACTGATGTTGATGATGGTGCCGCTGCGGCGCTCCTTCATGCCTGCCAGCACTGCGTGGACGCCGTTCAGCACCCCCATCACGTTGATGTTGAGCATCTGTTGCCACTCGGCGGGATCCTGCACATCTGCCTGACCAAGCAGCATGACACCTGCGTTGTTGACCATGCAGCCGACCGGGCCAAATTTGGCTTCTGCCTGCTGGACGGCGGCCTTCATGGCAGCGGTGTCGGTCACATCGACCCCGATGCAGAGGGTATCGGGCAGGTTCAGCGCCTGCATCGGCTCGACCCGGCGGGCCAGCAGCAGCAGCGGATGACCGGCAGCAGAGAAGGCACGGGCAATGGCGGCACCGATCCCGGCAGAGGCACCGGTGATCACGACGAGAGCTTTGGACATGATTGTTTCCTTCAGATTCGATGGTCGGTTTGAGCCAACAAGCTGCTGGCCAGCGCGGAACAGGGTCACTATAGTCACTGCATCTATAAGTGATAAATATTGTTTTCCGCTGGTTATCATCTGAAAAAACTATGGTTGGACTTATGCTGGATTTGCGACTGCTGCGTTTCTTCATCGCCATCTATGAAGAGAAGAACATCACGGCGGCGGCCGAACGCTGCCACGTCAGCCAGCCCTCACTCTCGGCGGGGCTGCGCCAGTTGGAAGAGGCGCTCGGCGACAGCCTCTTCATTCGCGGCAAGAAGGGGGTGGAGGCGCGCGATCCTGCCCACTATCTCTATCCCCATGCGGTCAAGCTGGTGGAGGAGGCGCGTCGTCTGCCGGAGCTGTTTCGCCAGAAAGCGACGCGTGCGAGGCTCAATATTGCCATCATGCCCGACCTGAGCCGGCGTCGGGTGGCGGGGTTGTTGCAACGGGTACAGACGGTACTGCCCGAGCTGGATCTCACCCTCTCCGACTACGCTACGCCCGCTGACTGCCGCTTGACGCTGGATGCCTTGCGCCGGGAGGACGAGATCTTTCTGCCGTTGTGGGAGGAGGATTACGTGCTCTGCGTGCCGGTCGACCATCCCCTTGCCAGTCGCGAAAGGATCGAGCTGGCCGAGCTGCAACATTATGATTTTATTGAGTGCCCGCCCTGCGAAGCCCATCAGCAGACTATCGGCCTGCTGGCCTGTGACCGGCTTACCCTCAATCTGGTGGCCAAGGCCGAGAGCAAGGGGCTGGTGATGGCGCTGGTGCTGGCGGGGGTCGGCATCAGTTTTCTGCCGGACGGGCTGGTCGAGGATGAGGCGGGGCTTTGCACCCTGCCGGTGAGCGGACCGCGGATGTTTCGCCGGATTGGGCTCTGCTATCCCGCCCACCAGACCCTCAATCCGGCGCTGCGGGAGCTGATCCCCGAGTTGGCAGGCTATGGCGCTTCCTGATAAGGTCGCTTTCCTGTGCACCTTTACGATGCAGCTCCCCAGACTCCCCTTTTCTGTTTACCGCGCCTTGCACCGCAAGGCTTTGTTCGGGTGATTTGGTCATGAAACGCATTCTGGTTATTTTTTCCCATCCCGCGTTGCAGAGCTCGCGGGCCAACAAGCAGCTGTTGCAGGCGATTGAGGGGCTGGAGGGGGTCAAGGTTCACGACCTCTATCAGCACTATCCCGACATGTTTATCGATGTGAAGCGGGAGCAGGCGCTGCTCTCTGAGCACGATATCATCGTCTTTCAGCACCCGTTTTACTGGTACTCCTGCCCGGCCATCATGAAAGAGTGGATGGATCTGGTGCTGGAGTATGGCTACGCCTACGGCCCCGAAGCCCACGCCCTCAAGGGCAAGCAGTGGCTGAGCGCCATCACCACCGGCGGGGCGCCGGAGTCCTACTGCAGCGAGGGGTACAACAGCCGACCGCTGCTCGATTTTCTGCTGCCATTTCAGCAGGCGGCCACCTTGTGCGGCATGAACTGGCTGCCCCCTTTCGTGCTGCACTCCTTTCACAAGATCAAGGATCCCGCCGCCCTGCGCCGCTGTGGGCAGGACTACCGTCAGCTGCTTTGCGCCTTGCGTGACGATCAGCTGACTCCGGAGCAGCTGGCCGGGCGTCCTTATCTGCGCGACTTGCTGGAGGTGCTCTGATGACACACGGGCAGCTTGTTGGCCGAGCTCATGAGCCGGAGCAGATGTTCATGCGGAGGGCCGACTGATGGGCCACGGGATCCTGTTTGATGCCTTTATCTACCTCTCCGCCGCCGTCATCGCGGTGCCGCTGGCCAAGCGCTGGGGGTTGGGCTCGGTGCTCGGCTACCTGCTGGCGGGGATCATCATAGGCCCCTTTCTGCTGGGGCTGGTGGGGGAGCAGAAGGATGTGATGCACTTCGCCGAGTTTGGCGTGGTGCTGATGCTGTTTCTGGTCGGGCTGGAGTTGCGTCCGGCCCTCTTGTGGCAGCTGAAGGGGCCGATCCTCGGCACCGGCGGCCTGCAGGTGCTGCTCACCACGGCGGCGCTGACCGGCGTGGCGCACCTGATCGGTCTGCCGCTGCAACAGGGGCTGGCCATCGGCCTCATTCTGGCGCTCTCTTCCACCGCCATCGTGTTGCAGAGCCTGCAGGAGCGCAAGCTGATGCAGAGCGAGAGCGGTCGCTCCGCCTTTGCGGTGCTGCTGTTTCAGGATATTGCGGTCATTCCGATCTTGGCGATCCTGCCGCTGCTGGCCATGGCGCCGGTCGCCAGCAATGGTGGCTCCGAGCTGGCGGGTTGGCAGCATGGTCTGCTGGTGGTCGCGGCCATCTCCGGCATCGTGCTGGGTGGCCACTACCTGATGCGGCCGGTATTTCGTGCCATCGCCCAGTCCCATATGCGGGAGATCTTCGTCGCCGCTGCTCTGCTGCTGGTGATCGCCATCGCTGTGTTGATGGAGTCGGTGGGGCTCTCACCCGCACTCGGCTCCTTCCTAGCCGGTGTGGTGCTGGCCGACAGCGAATATCGCCATGAGCTGGAGGCAGACATAGAGCCGTTCAAGGGCTTGCTGCTCGGCCTGTTCTTTATGTCGGTGGGGGCGGGGATCGACTTCGGGCTGTTTGCCGAGCACCCCTTCCTGATACCCACTCTGGTGGTTGGCCTGATGGTGCTCAAATGGCTGGTGCTGATGGCGCTCGGCTTCATTATCCGCATCTCGCCGAGCCAGCGCTGGACCTTCGCGCTGGCGCTCGCACAGGGGGGCGAGTTTGCCTTCGTGCTCTTTTCGTTTGCCGCGCAAAACAGGGTGCTGCCAGGCGAGACCATCTCGCTGCTGACGCTGGTGGTAGCGCTCTCCATGGCGCTCACCCCACTGCTGCTGATCCTCAACGATCGGGTGATCCAGCCCTGGTTCGATTACCGTAACCAGAGCGACGCACCGCAGCATGAACAACCTGAGCTGGTGGAGCATCCGGTGATCATCGCGGGCTTCGGCCGCTTCGGTCAGATCGTGGGGCGTCTGCTGCACGGTCACGGCATCGGTACCACCATCCTCGAGCAGGATGCCAGCCAGATAGAGACCCTGCGCAAGTATGGCTATCAGGTCTTCTATGGCGATGCCAGCCGGATAGACCTGCTCCATGCCGCCGGGGCGCACAAGGCGAAGTTGCTGGTGCTCTCCATCAACGATCCGGCTACCTCGCTGGCGGTGATCGAGATGGTGCAGAAGCACTTCCCGCACCTGAAGATCCTGGCGCGAGCGCTAGATCGGCCCCACGCCCACGAGATCCTGCGCCACGGGGTCGAGAGCGTTCACCGGGAAACCCTGGGCTCTGCGGTCGATCTGGGGGTGGAAGCCCTGACCCAGCTCGGTTTTCGGGCCAACCAGGCCTGGCGGGCGGGGCAGACCTTCAAGCAGCACGATAACTGGCTGTTGCGTGAGCAGGTCAACTATCTGGACGACGAACACACTTATATCAACAAGAGCCTGCAATACCGGGAGATCCTCTCCGATCTGTTGCAAGACGATGAGGAGGGGCAGGAGCGTATCCATGCCCACAACTGGAATAGCGGGCTACCCGACGACGACAAGGAAGCAAAATGATTGCCTATTACCCCATGTTCAAACACCTGCATATGACGCTGGCGCTGGTCAGTCTGCTGCTCTTTATCTATCGCTGGAGTCTGGCGCTGGCCGGCAGCGATCGGTTGCAGCAGAAGTGGCTGAAGATCCTGCCGCATATCAACGACACCTTCCTGCTGCTGTTTGGTGTGTTGCTGGCGGTGGCCTTGCAGTTGAGCCCGGGTCAACAACCCTGGCTGATGGCCAAGCTGATTGCACTGGTGCTCTATATCGGTCTGGGTGTCATGGCGCTCAAGCGCCCGGCCCGCGGTCAGAAGCTGGTGGCCGGTGTGGCGGCACTGACGGTGTTTGGCTACATGGTCGGTGCGGCCATCACCAAGTCAGCCTGGTCGTGGCTGATGTGAGCAAAAGGGGAGAGTTATGCTCTCCCCTGAAATCATATTCTGCTATAAATTAATTAATCGGAGTTTTATGCTAGCAATAAATCGCAACATAGAACTTTCATTTGAGGGATTTTGGGCTAATTTTAGCCTCTAGCGGCTCCTTTTTTGAGTGCATTGTCTTTATAAATCAACTATTTAGTGTGTTTTGTATGAAAATGGCGACAGTTGTCGCAGCAAAACTTGCGACATAGACTGTCGCAAGTCACGACTAGCATACAGTCAACGCTAAACCAGTGAAGGCAAGCACCATGAGCAAGAAGCTGTTACGACAACTGACCTTGGCGCGTTGCATCCCGCACCGCCCTTACAAGCTGACCGCCAGCCAACTCCAGGTAAAACTGGAAGAGGAAGGTATCCACGTCAGTCTGCGTACCGTGCAACGGGACCTGGAGGAGATGTCCGGCATGGGACTGTTCGACCTCACCTCGGACGAGCGCAGCAAACCCCATGGCTGGTGCTTCGAGCGCCACGGCCTCAACGACTTTGCCAATATCATGCCGCTCTCGCTGGCGGTGGCCCTGAAAACCTGGAGTGATCAGGCGAGCCAACTGTTGCCGGCGAGTGTACTGACCGAATTGAATCCGCTGGTCGACAAGGCGAGCCAGGTGATCCGCGACAGCCAGAGTGAACTGGCCGAACGCTGGCTGGAGAGTGTCCATCAGTCACCGCGTCCGTTTGCTGGCAACCCGGAGATCCGCCGCAGCACCCTGATCCGCGATGCGCTTTGGCGTGGTCGCAAGTTCAGTGCCGAGATCCAGCGCGTGATCAAAGAGCGCACAGTGTGGCTCTGCTACGACCGTATCAACCCGCTCGGCATTCTCAATCAGCCGGACGGTCCGATCCTGCTCTGCACTCTGTCCGAGCTGGATCCCAAGGTTTACGGCATTCCGTTTGACCATATCAAGAACGTTGAGCTGACCAACTTCAGCGCCACCCAGCCGAAGGATTTCAATATCCAGAAGCTGATCCGCGATCAAGGCTATCAGGATGTGAGCGGCCCGATCCGCTTCGTCGGCCGGATCGATGCCAACAGCCAGTCGCTGGTGGATAACCAGATCCCCGGCAACAATCCGCGCATGACCCGCTATGACAAGCGCAGCGTGGTGGTGGAGACTGAAGTGCAGGACACCCCGGAGTTTCGCAGCTGGTTGAACAACATCGGCGGTGAACTGGAGGTGCTGGCACCGGAATCGCTGCGCAAGGCCTATCTCAATCCGGCCAACCGCTTGAGCTGATTAAAAAATTGGAATGTTGAAGAGTCGAGCCTGGTCTCGGCTCTTTTTTTGCGGTTTTTTTAAGCATATTTATTCAACTAATTTTTAAGTCTTAACGTCAGGATTGAACCGTTTTCCTGCCCCGTTTTTGGGGGCGAAACCCGTGTAAGAGATCTGCCATAGCGACTGTAAGAAGCTGGCGCTTTGAGCCGTACGCGAAGCCATGCCAGAATGATCGAGCTTTCCCGTGAAACTAAATAACCAACTGATATTAAAGGGTTATTTTTTAAGTTCGTTTTTTGAGATGGGAGCTGCATCGGATCTTTATCATCGGATGGCCCTTGTTCGGGGTGCGCATTTCCTTAGTATGGGTCTCACAAGGACGGAGCTGGTTCGGCAGGATGCAGGGCAGCGCATAAAGATGGAATAGTCCGCAGGATGTGGACAAGGGACACCTCAGGATGAGTTCGATAATCAGGATGGTTATCGTCACGGATGAATAAAGGAACACCGCGGGATGCGGCAGGACACTCTCGGGATGGGAGCAGAACGAACGGAGCCTCGTTCTTCAGGATGAACAGGACCTCGCCGGATGCGAGAGGAATACTTCAGGATGAAGTGAGATAACCCGGATGGTTATCTGTCAGGAAGACGCAAGGAACCCCACAGGACGTGGCAATGGACACCTCCAGGATGGAGACAGGGAAGCAGTTCAGGATGAATTGCCAGGCCAGGAACGCCGCAGGACACGCCAACGGATTGGAAAGGGGATATTCCAAAGGATTAGGATAACGTCAGGGATTGCAGGGAGCATTGCAGTTCTACGGACAGGACGACACGACTCTAGGGGACGGCTACCGCCGTCCCCTTTTCTTTTATGGTTTGTCCGAGAGATTGCCGCGCTGGGCGGCGTTGACGATCTCTTGCAGGCGCTGACGAATGTCGACCATGCCAAACACGCCAAATATCAGCACAGTGGCAAACTCGGCCTTGGTGACAGCGAAGTAGCGTTTGCAAGCTGCCTTGATCATGCTGGCCTGCAGCCAGTGCAGCAGGGCGACGATCACGCCGCAGACCGGCAGAAAGCCGTTGAGTTTGCCGGGCAGCGGGGCAATCAGGCTCATCAGCACACCAAACCAGAAGAACAATATCAGCCCCATCGCCAACAGATTAAAGACTCGCTTCATTGTTTACCTCCCTTAGATAGAGTTGGTAGCAGACCTGACCTGCCTGTTTGTCCTTGAGTAGTTGCCAACTGGCAGGCAGCGCCAGATCGGCCATCTCTTTTTCCCGCTCCAGATAGATGAGGGCGTCCGGTGCCAGCCAGCCGCGCTGCTCCAGCAGTTCGCACACTTGCGGCAGCAGCTCGCGGCGAAACGGCGGATCGAGGAACACCAGATCAAACGGCGTGGCCGGGCCTTGCAGCCAGCTCACTGCATCTGACTGGATCACCTGACCCTGACTGCTGCCGAGGGCGGTCAGGTTCTTCTTGATCTGGTCGGCGGCTCCTTTGTCCATCTCGATCAGGGTCACCTGCTCGGCATAGCGCGACAGCGCCTCCAGCCCGAGTCCGCCGCTACCGGCAAACAGATCCAGGCAGCGGGTGCCACGAATGTGGGGGGCCAGCCAGTTGAAGATGGTCTCCTTGACGCGATCCGTGGTGGGTCTGAGCCCCTCCACATCCTTGACCGGCAATTTGCGGCCTCGCCACTGGCCGCTGATGATTCTTACAAAGCCCGATTTTCCTTGCGGGGCGGGACTCTTGCTCGGGTTGCTACGGCTGGATTTCACTCTGGGCATCGCGTTTCATCGTCAGAAAATAAAGTGGTAGTATAAGGCGGTTCATTTTTATGCCGACCCGCCAAGGGACGGCTATCTTAGCAGTCAGCCTTTGATGTGAGTATTTTTAGATGGCAAAAGGTTTGTTTTCCTGGCTGGGTTTCGGCCGCAAGAAAGAAGAGGCTGAGGCTGTCCAACCACAGACACCCCAAGCCACCCTCGTTACCGTTGAGCCCGAGGTCACTGCTACCCCCGCTCCCGTTTCCGATAGTACGCCGGCTGTTGCCCCCGAAGTGCCTGCCAGCGCACAGAATCCCGTTTTGCAAGATGATTGCTGCCTGCCGACCGAGCTGGACGACCACGGCCCGCTAGTGGTGGAGGAGTGCGCCTCCGATCTGGAGCCGGTGATCGTCAACGAAACGCTGATCGCCGAAGAGGAGCGTGCCGCTGACGCCGCTCGCACTGCCGCAGAGGCGCAAGCCGCTGAGGTCAAGGCAGCCGAAGAGGCTCGTATTGCTGCCGAAGCTTTTGCTGCGGAAGAGGCTCGTATTGCTGCCGAGGCTCGCGCCGCGGAAGAGGCTCGTATTGCTGCCGAAGCTTTTGCTGCGGAAGAAGCTCGCATTGCTGCCGAAGCCCGTGCTGCGGAAGAGGCCCGTATCGCTGCCGAGGCTCGCGCCGCGGAAGAGGCTCGTATTGCTGCCGAAGCCCGTGCTGCGGAAGAAGCTCGTATTGCTGCCGAGGCTCGCGCTGCGGAGGAGGCTCGTATTGCTGCCGAGGCTCGCGCCGCGGAAGAATCTCGCATTGCCGCCGAGGCTCGCGCTGCGGAAGAGGCTCGTATTGCTGCCGAAGCCCGTGCTGCGGAAGAAGCTCGCATTGCTGCCGAAGCTCGCGCTGCGGAGGAAGCTCGCATTGCCGCTGAAGCTCAGGCTGCGGAAGAAGCCCGTATCGCCAAAGAGGCCCAGCGAGCGGAAGATATGCGCCTGGTCGCCGCGATGGAGGCTGAGGCCGCCGCCCTGGCCGCTCTGCCGCTGGCCGCCAAGGTGGACGACGACACCCAGGACAAACCGCAGCGGGAGGGCTTCTTTGCTCGCCTCAAGCGCAGTCTGGTACGCACCAAGGAGAATATCGGCTCCGGTTTCTTCGGCCTGTTCCGTGGCAAGAAGATCGACGATGAGCTGTTTGAAGAGCTGGAAACCCAGCTGCTGACCGCCGATCTCGGTGTGGATACCACTACTCGTATCATCGAGGGGCTGGTGCAGCACGCGGATCGCAAGCAGCTCAAGGATGCCGAGGCGCTCTACGGCCTGCTCAAGCAGGACATGGGCGAGATGCTGGCCAAGGTCGAGCAGCCGCTGGTGATCGACACCAGCAAGAAGCCTTATGTGATCCTGATGGTCGGCGTAAACGGCGTCGGCAAGACCACCACCATCGGCAAGCTGGCCAAGCAGTTCCAGGCTGAAGGCAAGAGCGTGATGCTGGCGGCGGGTGACACCTTCCGTGCTGCTGCGGTCGAACAGCTGCAGGTTTGGGGTCAGCGCAACAACATTCCGGTGATTGCCCAGCATACCGGTGCCGACTCCGCTTCCGTCATTTATGACGCCATCGAGGCTGCCCGCTCCCGCGGAGCTGACGTGCTGATCGCCGACACCGCCGGTCGCCTGCAGAACAAGAGCAACCTGATGGAAGAACTCAAGAAGGTGGTGCGGGTGATGAAGAAGCTGGATGAAGAGGCGCCCCACGAGATCATGCTGACGCTGGATGCCGGCACCGGCCAGAACGCCCTGAGCCAGGCCAAGCTGTTCAGTGAGGCGGTTGGCCTGACCGGTATCACTCTCACCAAGCTGGATGGCTCGGCCAAGGGCGGCGTCATCTTTGCGGTGGCCGACAAGTTCCAGATCCCGATCCGCTACATCGGGGTGGGCGAGGGGATCGACGATCTGCGTCCCTTCGTTGCCAACGATTTCATCGAGGCGCTCTTCAGCCGCGATGAATAAGTCCGGCCGTGATGAGTCAGCTCAGCCGTGATGAGTAAGTGTTCCATGCCCCGACTCCGGTCGGGGTTTGTCAATTTCAGGGAACCGTTATGATTCGTTTTGACAAGGTCAGCAAGGTATACAGCGGCGGCCATCAGGCGCTGCAAAAGGTCAGCTTTCACCTGCGCAAGGGAGAGATGGCCTTTCTGACCGGGCACTCGGGGGCGGGCAAGAGTACCCTCCTGAAACTGATCAGCGTGATGGAGCGCCCGACCGATGGTCGTGTCTTCTTTCATGGCGATGATGTCAGCCATATCCAGCGCAGCCAGATCCCCTATGTTCGTCGTCAGATCGGGATGATCTTTCAGGATCACCGGCTGTTGATGGACAGAACCGTGTTCGACAACGTGGCGCTGCCGCTGGTGATCGATGGCTACAGCCATGCGGACATCAACAAGCGCGTGGCTGCGGCGCTGGACAAGGTGGGGCTGCTCGGCAAGGAGCGTTACCAGCCGCGCATGCTCTCCGGTGGTGAACAGCAGCGGGTCGGCATCGCCCGCGCCATCGTCAACAAGCCGCCGCTGCTGCTGGCGGATGAACCGACCGGCAACCTGGATCCCCAGCTCTCCATGGACATCATGCGGCTATTCCAGGAGTTCAACAATTTTGGGGTCTCGGTACTGATTGCCACCCACGATCTGGGGCTGATCGCCCGCATGCGCTATCGCACCCTGACCCTCAAGGCGGGCCGCATGTATTCGGCCGGGGAGGAGCTCTGATGGCTATCGTTCGTCATAAACAACCGCCGCTGCGCCGTCTGATGATGTACGGGGTTGACCATGTGCGGCAGGCATTTGCCAGTCTCGGGGAGCTGTGGCGTAATCCGCTCGCTTCGCTGATGACGCTGGCGGTGCTCGGCGTCAGTCTGGCGCTGCCATCCTGCTTCCACGTGCTGCTGAAAAATGCCGAGGTGGTGGAGGGGAGCTGGCAGAGCAGTTCCCAGATCTCCCTTTACCTGCGCAAGGATCTGCCGGAGCAGAGCATTCTCGATCTGCAGCACCGGATCCTGCTCTATCCCGAGGTGGATTCGGTCACTTACCTGAGCCGTGACGATGCGTTGCGGGAGTTTCGCGAGATCTCCGGCTTCGGCGATGCCCTCGATTATCTGGACAGCAACCCGCTACCGCCGGTGCTGAGCGTGATCCCGGATCCGCGCTGGCAGAACCCGGAAGGGGCCGCCGAGCTGCTCAGCAAGCTCAATAATGAGGTGGGGGTCGAGCAGGGCAAGCTGGATCTGCAGTGGCTGACCCGGCTGCAGGGGATAATGAACCTGCTGCGCCACACCATTACCGGTATCGCGGTGCTGCTGCTCTCCGCCGTGTTGCTGATTGTCGGCAATACCCTGCGTCTCAACATCCTCAACCAGCGTTCCGAGATTGAAGTGCTCAAGCTGGTGGGGGCGACCGACTCCTTCATTCATCGCCCTTTCCTCTATACCGGTATCTGGTTCGGGGTGATCGGCGGCATGCTGGCCTGGTGGCTGACCGAGGTGATGGTGATCTGGAGCGAAGGGGTGGTGAAGGAACTGGCGGGCTTGTATAACAGTAACTTCCGGTTGGTTGGCATGGGGGCGGTAGACGGGATCAATCTGATCTTGCTGGGCGCCCTGCTGGGGCTGATTGCCTCCTGGTTCTCGGTCCATCGCCACATTCGCGACATCGAACCATCCTGATTACTTTATCATCAAAGTAAATCGCTGGATTTTGAGAGGCGGATCAAGTAAAAGAGGGGCCGTTTCTGGCTTGGCCCCCATAGTCAGAGTATTCTGAATAACAATGATCTTCCGGATCTTCGCTAGATCCAGTGAACCTTCTGATTTATAAGCAGTCTATTAAAGCTGAAGCATTTATACGGGTGTGGCCCCTCTGCCTTGCTCGTCAGACTTGGCAAGCATGTGAAGGTTGCGAGCTCCGCAACAATGGACTTAGCATGCTACTTTTCGGGGGTCCTTCATTGTGACCCCCTTTTTTTGACTGTTCATTCATGATTCATCCTGCAGGCTTAAGATAAGCCGGTCTAAAACTGGGCATGTTCTTTGATACACGCCGCAGAATGGCATCCGGTCAGTAGACAGACCCTCTCAGGGTGTTAGACTGATTCGATTGAAAAGTAAGAGGTAACAGATGGGAACTTCATTGCAGCGCACTATGGCTCTGATTCCGCAAGGTAGTCTGGAAGGCTATATCCAGGCAGTAAACTCTATTCCTGTGCTGAGCGCAGAGGAAGAGCGTGAACTGGCTGAGCGTTTGCAGCAGGATGGCGATCTCGAGGCTGCTCGTCAGCTGGTTATGTCGCATCTGCGCTTTGTCGTTCATGTCGCCAAGAGTTATGCCGGTTACGGTCTGCCTCAGGCCGATCTGGTTCAGGAAGGCAACATCGGCCTGATGAAGGCGGTCAAGCGCTTCGACCCGACGGTCGGCGTGCGTCTGGTCTCCTTTGCCGTGCACTGGATCAAGGCCGAAATCCACGAATATGTCCTGCGCAACTGGCGCATGGTCAAGGTGGCCACCACCAAGGCCCAGCGTAAGCTCTTCTTCAACCTGCGCAAATCCAAAAAACGTCTGGGCTGGCTGAACCACGAAGAGGTTCAGGCCGTGGCGGCCGATCTCGGCGTTTCTGCCGCTGACGTGACCGAAATGGAAGCGCGGATGGCCAACTACGATCAGGCGTTCGATCTGGTGGGTGACGATGAGGAAGAGGGCGGTTTCGCTCCGGTTCACTATCTGGAGGACAAATCCTCCGATCTGGCCGCCACCATCGAGAACGACAACTGGGACGATCACGCGACCCGTCGTCTGAGCTCGGCCCTCGCCACTCTGGATGAGCGCAGCCAGCACATCATCCGCGCCCGCTGGCTAGATGATGACAGCAAGACCACTCTGCAGGAGCTGGCCGATACCTACGGCGTCTCTGCCGAGCGTGTGCGCCAGCTTGAGAAAAACGCACTCAAGAAGCTGAAAGATGCCATGGAAGCCTGATGCTTCCTCTCATAAAAACAGGGCCTGATGGCCCTGTTTTTGTTTCGCAGGGATCTGGTCGGCCTTGCTTTGGTTACCCTTGAGTGTGTTATGTTGCCGCCACTGCCACATTAGGGAGAGCAGAAGTGAAACTGTTGAACGACCTGTTTACCAACAACCGTGAGTGGGCCGAACGGATCAAAGCCGAAGATCCCGCTTTCTTTGCCACTCTTTCTGCCCAGCAGGCCCCCGAATACCTCTGGATTGGTTGTTCCGACAGCCGGGTCCCCGCCAACCAGCTGATGGGCTTGCTGCCGGGGGATGTCTTCGTTCACCGTAACGTCGCCAATCTGGTGGTACATACCGATTTCAACTGCCTCTCCGTGCTGCAATACGCGGTAGAAGTGCTCAAGGTGAAGCACATCATCGTCTGCGGTCACTATGGCTGCGGCGGCGTCAAGGCCGCGATGCAGAATCAGGAGCTGGGTCTCATCGACAACTGGCTGCGCAACATCAAGGATGTCTACTTCAAATATGGTGAAGAACTCGAGGCCATCGAGGATGAGCACGAGCGCTTCGACTATCTGTGCGAGCTGAACGTGGCCGAGCAGGTGGCCAACGTCTGTCACACCACCATCATCCAGAACGCCTGGCGCAAGGGGCAGGAGCTGGCGGTGCATGGCTGGATCTACGGCATCAAGGACGGTCTGCTGCACGATCTCGATCTCTGCATCAGCGGGCCGGATCAGATCCCCGATGTCTATCGCGCCTGGCCGGACATGCGTCCGCCCCACCGTCGGCGCTAGGGAGCTTCATGGTGGCGCCAGCCCTCTATCTGCAGATCAAACAGCATATTCTGGACGGGATCCGCGAACGCCACTATCAGGCGGGGGACAGGATCCCGACCGAAGCTGCCCTGTGCGAGCAGTTCACCGTGAGCCGGATGACGGTCAACCGGGCGTTGCGGGAACTGGTGGCGGAAGGGTGGTTGGTGCGTACCGCCGGTTCCGGCAGCTTCGTGGCAGACAGGCGCACCGAGTCGCCGCTGCTGGCTATTCGCAATATTGCCGATGAGATCGCCGAGCGTGGCGGCGAGTACAGCGCCCGGGTGATCCGGCTGCAGCGACTGGCCGCCGACGAGAAGGTGGCAGTGCAACTGGGGCTGCGGGTTGGCGCCCCCATCTTTCACAGCCTGATCGTCCATCAGGCAGATGGCGAGCCGTTGCAACTGGAGGAGCGCTTCGTCGATGCCGGGCGCTTGCCGGGCTATGGCGAGCAGGATTTTACCCAACAGACTCCCAACCGCTATCTGATGGATGTCTGCCCCCTGTCGGAGATGGAGCACGTGGTGGAAGCCGTGCTGCCGAGCGCCGGTGAGGCGGGATTGTTGCAGATCCGCGTAGATTCCCCCTGCCTGTTGTTGCACCGGCGTACCTGGTCGGAGGGGCATCTGGTCTCCTATGCCCGTTTGCTCTCCCCCGGTTCCCGTTACAAGCTAAGCTCCAAGACTCAGCTGGAGTAAATGTCTATACAACTCGATTTTGCAAAGCCCACCTCCTGGTGGGCTTTTTTGTGCTTAAACTCTAAGTTTGATGCTGTTATCAGGATGTGAATTTCGCTCTTCCTTTCGTCATAGAGATCGACTATAAGAATATGTATATACATTTGAGGTCGCTATGAACAAGGAACTGTTGAACTGCGAGCGGGTCTGGCTCAACGTGACGCCCGCTACCCTGAATGATGAGCTGGCCGACTACGGTCTGCTGCCGCTCCATGCCATCGGTGTGAAGGAGGGCAAGATCCATGCGCTGGTGCCGATGGCCGAGTTGAAGGGGCCGCATCCCGCCCATTGGCAGGATATGCAGGGCAAGCTGGTCACCCCCGGCCTTATCGATTGCCACACCCACCTCATCTTTGCCGGCAGCCGTGCCGAGGAGTTCGAGCTGCGCCAGCAGGGAGTGCCCTATGCCGAGATCGCCCGTCGGGGCGGCGGCATCATCAGCACGGTGCGTGCTACCCGCACCGCCAGCGAAGAGCAACTGTTCGAGCTGGCGTTGCCTAGGGTGACATCCCTGATCCGCGAAGGGGTCACCACGGTGGAGATCAAGTCCGGCTATGGCCTGACGCTGGATGACGAGCTCAAGATGCTGCGGGTGGCCCGCCGACTGGGAGAGGTATTGCCGATCCGGGTCAAGACCACTCTGCTGGCTGCCCATGCAGTGCCGCCGGAGTATCGCGACGATCCTGACAGCTGGGTCGAGACCATCTGCCAAGAGATCATTCCGGCCGTAGCCGAGGCGGGTCTGGCCGATGCGGTGGATGTCTTCTGCGAGCATATCGGCTTCTCGTTGGCCCAGACCGAGCAGGTCTATCTGGCGGCGGATCAATACGGCCTGCCGGTGAAGGGGCACATGGATCAGCTCTCCAATCTCGGTGGCAGCACGCTGGCCGCCAACTTCGGCGCCCTTTCGGTGGATCATCTGGAGTATCTGGATCCGCAGGGGATCCTGGCGCTGGCCCAGCGCGGC
This sequence comes from Aeromonas sp. R4-1, assembly GCF_040908325.1. Classification (NCBI taxonomy): domain Bacteria; kingdom Pseudomonadati; phylum Pseudomonadota; class Gammaproteobacteria; order Aeromonadales; family Aeromonadaceae; genus Aeromonas; species Aeromonas sp. R4-1. Next base: position 6,430 of record NZ_JBFODM010000056.1, on the reverse strand, counting down.
GTAGTTGCCACCCTGCTGCCCACCGCCTTCTATTTCCTCAAAGAGACCAAATTGCCCCCTGTTGCCGCCCTGCGCAAGGCGGGGGTGGCGATGGCGGTCTCCTCCGACATCAACCCGGGCACGGCCCCCATCGTCTCGCTGCGGATGGCGATGAACATGGCCTGTACCCTGTTTGGCCTGACTCCGGTGGAGGCCATGGTCGGGGTGACCCGCCACGCCGCCAAAGCGCTTGGCGAGCAGGATCGCCTTGGCCAGCTCAGGGTGGGGATGGCGGCCGATTTCCTGATCTGGCACTGCGCCCATCCGGCCGAGTTGAGCTACATGGTCGGCGTCGATCAGCTGGCAGGCCGCATCTTCAACGGCGAGGAGACCCTCCATGGATAAGTTCAACCCGATCGACATGGCGCTCTGGCAGGGACGACAGGATCCGGAAGATGGCGAGTTGGCCCTGCGCTGGCACGACAAGGTGCAGCCCTGGGCTGCCCGGGCACAAGAGGCAGCTGGTGTAGTGCTGCTCGGCTTTGCCTGCGACGAGGGGGTGCGCCGCAACAAGGGGCGTGTCGGCGCCGCCGGTGCGCCGGAAGCGGTGCGCAAGCTGCTGGCCAATACCGCATGGCACCTGAGTCGCCCCGTCTACGATGGCGGGGATGTGAGCTGTACCGATGGGGATCTCGATGCCGCCCACGGCCATCTGGCCGAGTGGGTCGCCGCTGCGCTCGAACTGGGCCACTTCCCGCTGGTGCTGGGTGGCGGCCACGAGGTGGCCTTCGGCAGCTGGAGCGGCCTCAACCTGCATCTGGCGGGTCAGGGGCGAGTCGGCATTATCAATTTTGACGCCCACTTCGACCTGCGCATGAAGCTGGAGCAGGCCAGCTCCGGCACCCCCTTCTTCCAGATCGCCGAGCAGTGCGCCGCTCAGGGCTCCCCGTTTCACTACGCCTGCCTTGGGGTGGCCGAGACCGCCAATACCCAAGCCCTGTTTGCCCGTGCCAAGGCGCTGGGTGTGTGGCATGTGTTGGATGAGGCGATGACCCAGACCGAGTTGCCAGCCTTGCTAAGCGGGCTGGATGCCTTTATCGCCCATTGTGATCACCTCTATCTGACCATCGATCTTGATGTGCTGCCCGGCGCAGTTATGCCGGGAGTGAGCGCTCCAGCCGCTCGCGGCGTGGAGCTGGCGGTCATCGAACCGCTGATCGCCCATATCCGGGCCAGCGGCAAGCTCAGGCTCGCCGATCTGGCCGAGTACAACCCGACGCTGGATCAGGACAACCGCAGTGCCCGCGTGGCCGCGCGGCTGGTTCATCTGTTGACCCGTTAACCCTTTGGCCGCCCGTCGCCGAAGGCACCCTATTGATACAACAAGGAGTGTGTATGTCTGTGCAACAGCAGGATCCCCGTCATGATCCTAACCGCGTGATCCGTGCCCCGCGCGGCACCGAACTGACCGCCAAGAGCTGGCTCACCGAAGCGCCGCTGCGGATGCTGATGAACAACCTGGACCCCGAGGTGGCCGAGCATCCCCAGTCGCTGGTGGTCTATGGCGGCATCGGTCGCGCTGCCCGCAACTGGGCCTGCTTTGACAAGATCGTCGAGGTGCTGACCCGGCTGGAGGAGGAGCAGACCCTGCTGGTGCAATCCGGCAAGCCGGTCGGGGTGTTCCAGACCCACAAGGATGCGCCGCGGGTGCTGATCGCCAACTCCAATCTGGTGCCGCACTGGGCCAACTGGGAGCACTTCAACGAGCTCGATAAGAAGGGCTTGATGATGTACGGCCAGATGACCGCAGGTTCCTGGATCTATATCGGCACCCAAGGGATCGTGCAGGGCACCTACGAGACCTTCTTTGCGGTGGCCAATCAGCACTTCAACGGTGAACCCAAAGGGCGCTGGATCCTGACCGGTGGTCTCGGCGGTATGGGTGGTGCCCAGCCGCTGGCCGCTACCATGGCCGGCTTCTCGATGATCGCGGTGGAGTGCGACGAGACCCGCATCGATTTTCGTCTGCGCACCCGCTATGTGGACAAGAAGGCTCACAGTCTGGATGAGGCGCTGGCCATGATCGAAGAGGCCAAGCAGAGCGGCAGCGCCATCTCCATCGGTCTGCTCGGCAACGCCGCCGATGTATTCGCCGAGCTGGTGGCTCGTGGCATCACCCCGGATGTGGTGACCGACCAGACCTCAGCCCACGACCCGGTGCACGGCTACCTGCCGCAGGGTTGGAGCGTTGCCAAGTGGCGCGAGCTGCAGCAGAGCGCGCCCCAGGAGGTGAACGTCGCCGCCCGCCGCTCCATGGCCCGTCAGGTGGAGGCGATGCTGACCCTGCAAGAGCGCGGCGCGGCGACTCTGGATTACGGCAACAACATCCGCCAGATGGCGCTGGAGGAGGGGGTGGCGAACGCCTTCGATTTCCCCGGCTTCGTCCCCGCCTACATTCGCCCGCTGTTCTGCGAGGGGATTGGCCCGTTCCGCTGGGTGGCCCTCTCTGGCGATCCGGAAGATATCTACAAGACAGATCAGAAGGTGAAAGAGCTGATCCCCGATGATCCTCACCTGCACAACTGGCTCGACATGGCCCGCGAGCGCATCGCGTTTCAGGGACTGCCGGCGCGGATCTGCTGGGTCGGGGTCAAGGATCGGGTACGGCTCGGTCTGGCCTTCAACGAGATGGTGAAAAACGGCGAGCTGAAAGCCCCCATCGTCATCGGTCGCGACCATCTGGATTCCGGCTCGGTGGCGAGCCCGAACCGCGAGACCGAGTCGATGATGGATGGCTCCGATGCCGTCTCCGACTGGCCGCTGCTCAACGCCCTGCTCAACACCGCTGGTGGCGCGACCTGGGTCTCCCTGCACCACGGCGGCGGGGTCGGCATGGGCTTCTCCCAGCACTCCGGCGTGGTGATCGTCTGTGACGGCTCCGATGATGCGGCCCGCCGTGTGGGTCGGGTACTGCGCAACGATCCGGCCACCGGGGTGATGCGCCACGCGGATGCCGGCTACGAGATTGCCATCAACTGTGCCCATGAGGCGAAACTGGATCTGCCGATGATTGACGGCGCCAACGGTGTCAAAGGAAAGGTGTAACACCATGTTTGAATTGACTATTACTCCGGGCGAGCTGGATCTTGCCACCCTGCGCCGCGTCAGCCGCGAGCCGGTACATGTTTCACTGGATCCGGCCGCGCTGCCGGGGATCCACGCCTCCGCAGCTGTGGTTACCAAGGTGATCGAACAGAACCGGGTGGTGTATGGCATCAACACCGGCTTTGGCCTGTTGGCCAACACCCGCATTCCGGTGGAGCAGCTGGACGAGCTGCAGCGCTCCATCGTGCTCTCCCATGCCGCTGGCATCGGCGAATACATGGATGACGCCACTGTACGGTTGATGATGGTGCTCAAGCTCAACTCGTTGGCGCGGGGCTTCTCCGGCATCCGGCTGACGGTGCTTGAGGCCTTGATGACCCTCATCAACGCCGAAGTCTATCCGGTGGTGCCGAAGAAGGGCTCCGTCGGTGCCTCCGGCGATCTGGCGCCGCTAGCCCATATGAGCTGCCTGCTGATCGGGGAGGGCAAGGCCCGCCACAAGGGCGAGCTGATCGACGCCGCTACGGCGCTGAAAATTGCCGGGCTCGAGCCCATCGCACTGGCACCCAAAGAAGGATTGGCGCTGCTTAACGGCACCCAGGCGAGCACCGCCTTTGCGCTGGAAGGGCTGTTCCATGCCGAGGATCTCTACGCCGGTGCCATCACCATAGGCGCCATGAGTGTGGAGGCCGCCCTTGGCAGCCGCCGGCCGTTCGATGCCCGCATCCACGAAGTGCGCGGTCAGCGTGGCCAGATTGACGCGGCCGCCTGTTATCGCCACCTGCTGGTGGATGGCAGCGAGATCGGCATGTCCCATCACAACTGCGAGAAGGTACAGGATCCCTACTCATTGCGCTGCCAGCCGCAGGTGATGGGTGCCTGCCTGACCCAGATCCGCCACGCCGCCGAGGTGTTGGTGTGCGAGGCCAACGCGGTCTCCGACAACCCGCTGGTGTTTGCCGATGACGAGGAGATCCTCTCCGGTGGCAACTTCCATGCTGAGCCGGTGGCTTTTGCCGCCGATAATCTGGCGCTGGCCATCGCCGAAATCGGCTCACTTTCAGAGCGGCGCATGGCGCTGTTGATCGACTCGCGCATGTCCGGTCTGCCGGCGTTTCTGGTCAACAACGGCGGGGTGAATTCGGGCTTTATGATCGCTCAGGTCACCTCGGCGGCGCTGGCCTCCGAGAACAAGACCCTGGCCCATCCCGCCTCGGTGGATAGCCTGCCTACGTCGGCCAATCAGGAGGATCACGTCTCCATGGCGACCTTCGCCGGCCGCCGACTGGCCGATATGGCCGAGAACACCCGCGGCATTCTGGCAGTCGAACTGCTGGCGGCGGCACAGGGGCTCGATTTTCGCGCGCCGCTGCGCAGTACCGAGCTGATCGAGCTGGCCAAGGGACGACTGCGGGCAGAGGTGAGCTTCTACGACAAGGACAGGTACTTCGCGCCGGATATAGAAGCTGCCGCCGCCCTGCTGGGCCGTGCCAGCTACAACGACCTGATCCCGGCCGGGGTGCTGCCCAGTCTGTAAGCCTTGATCACCCTTCTCTCCTGGCGGGAGAAGGGTTGGGGATGAGGGGGAAGCCGCTTCACAGGCGCCGGTGACAGCCGGGAGCAGATAACAAAAGACCGCCCAATCGGGCGGTCTTGGCGTTTCTGACGTTGGTTGAACGCGGTTATTCGTGTTCGAACATCAGGAACAGATAGACCACAAACAACACCAGATGGGTCGCTCCATGGAGCACATTGGTGCGGCCGCTGCTGAAGGTCACTTTACAGACCATCAGGGTCGTGACCAGCAGCACCATATCGGCGGGGGAGAGGCCGAGGCGCACCTCCTGATCCAGCATGGAGCCGATAAAGAGCACGGCAGGCACGGTGAGGGCGATGGTGGCCAGCACCGAGCCGAAGTAGAGGTTCATTGCCCGCTGCAGCTGGTTGTTGAAGGCGGCTTTGATGGCGCCGACTGCTTCGGGGGCCAGCACGATGCAGGCCACGATAAAGCCGCCCAGTGCGGCGGGTGCTTCCATCACATGCACCCCGTAGTTGATGGGGATGGCCAGGGTCTTGGCCAGCAGGATTACCACCAGCAGGTAGGCGAGCAGCAGGATGGTGTGATAGACGTTGCTCTGCAGCGGGCCGTGGTGCTCCTCGTAATCCTCGTGATCGCTGTCGACGAAGAAGTGGCTGTGGCTGCGGGTCTGGATGAGCAGAAAGACCCCGTAGAGCAGGATCGAGATGATGATCAGCATCCACGACATGGCGCGCGACATACTGCCGATTGCACCACCCTCGGTGAAGTTGGGCAGCACCAGACAGAGTAGGGCCAGCGGGATGATGGCCACCAGATAGGATTTGACCCCATCCAGATTGAAGCTCTGGGTGTGGTAGCGCCAGCCGCCAAACAGCAGGGTGAAACCCACCAGACCGGTACTCACCAGCATCACTACCGCAAACATGGTATCGCGGGCCATGGTGGGGTTGGGCTCACCGGTCAGCATCACCGAGGAGATCATCACCACCTCCAGCGAGATGACCGAGAGGGTGAGGATCAGGGTGCCGAAGGGCTCGCCCAGCTTGATGGCGAGGGCATCGGAGTGGCGTACCACCGAGAAGATGGCCCAGGTGACGATGGCCAGTAGTGCCGCCGAAACAGGAAGATAGATCCCGAGCGGAGTTGTCTCTGTCAGCAGGTCACTGCCCAGGGTCTTGAAAAAGAGCAGGGTCAGCAGGCCAACGGGCAGGGCAATCTCTTGCCGGATAACTGTCTTCATAGGCAATGGTTCTCTATTGGGGGTCTTGACGACCGGATGACATAAACAGGCTGCACGGTTATCGGTTGCGCAATAACCGGCTCCTTATGATAAAGGTTGTTATCCCCGTCAGGGCAGATCATTTTGTTGCTGATGTCTAGTCCTGAAATAGGTTTACACATTTTCAACTAGGGAAGGTGCGAACAAGTCTGTGATATGAGATCATAATGTTCATCCGGAGCCGCATTTCCGAGGGCCATCATGAGTCATCAACTCACCTTCGCCGACAGTGAATTCAGCAGTAAGCGTCGTCAGACCAGAAAAGAGATTTTCCTCTCCCGCATGGAGCAGATACTGCCGTGGCAGGATATGACCGCTGTCATCGAGCCGTTTTATCCCAAGGCGGGTAATGGCCGGCGCCCGTATCCGCTGGAAACCATGCTGCGCATTCACTGCATGCAGCATTGGTACAACCTGAGCGATGGCGCGATCGAAGATGCTCTGTACGAAATCGCCTCCATGCGTCTGTTTGCCCGGTTATCCCTGGATAGCGCCTTGCCGGACCGCACCACCATCATGAATTTCCG
>NZ_JBFODM010000055.1:0-1208 GCF_040908325.1 Aeromonas sp. R4-1 | reverse complement strand
GCCCCGCAGAGTGACCTGGTGCTGACCCTGTCCAACGGCGCCAGCATCACCATCAAGGCGGGCGAGCTGAGCGGCAGCGTGACGGTCGATGCCCCGAGTGACGACGTTTACAAAGATGGCAGCAGCCTGACGGTGAGCATCACCGGCAGCAGCGGTGGCAACTACGAGCAGCTGGACACCAGCAGCAAGGTGACCACCGAGGTGGCCGACACCGTGGACACCACCACGGTGACCCTGAGCTCGGCCACCAATGGCCAGACCGTGACCGAGGGCGGCAGCATTGTCTACACCGCCAGCGTCAGCAACCCGGTGACCGGCAGTCCGCTGACCGTAACCCTCTCCAACGGGGTGGTGATCACCATTCCGGTGGGCAGCAGCAGCGCCAACAGCGAGCCGGTGCCGGTGCGGGCCGACGATGCCTATCAGCAGGGTAACGAGACGCTGAGCGTCAGTATCAGCGGTATCAGCGGCGGCAATTACGAGAGCGTGACCACCGCCGGCAGCGTCAGCAACACCGTGGTGGACGACAGCGACGTGACCACCGTGACCCTGCGCGGGCCAGGCAGTGTGGTGGAGGGCGAGGCTACGGCGGCCTACACCGTGACCCTGAGCAATGCAGCACCGGTCGGTAGCATCGTGACCCTGAGCTACACCTACACTACTGCCAGTGGTGCTGACATCACCGAGACCACACAGGCGGTTATTGGTGCCGATGGCAAGACGGCAATGTTTAGCATTGCGACGTTGGTTGACTCTACTTATGAAGGAAACGAAATTTTTGAGGTCTCTGTCAGCGGCATTCAAGTGCCTGCAGGTACTTTAGGTTTTGAGAAACTGGATCTGTCAGACGCGAAAATCAAGACGATTATCACTGATGATGCAGACCGTCCAACCCTGGCCGTCAGCAACGCCGGCGACGTAAATGAAGGCAGCAATGCCGTGTTCAACGTCAGCCTGTCCAATGCCACCGAAGCACCGCTGGTCATCAACCTCGGCCTGGTGTACGGCACTGCCGAAGCTGCCGACCTTGGCACCATGACCGTCACTTATGTGGACGGCAATGGTCAGACCCAAACCTTGACTGTGGCCACCAATGGCGATGTGACTGTTCCGGCGGGCGTCACCAGCCTGACCGTGACCGTCGCCACGACCCAGGACAGCGTCTACGAAGGCCCTGAAACCTTCAGTCTGAAAGTGACCGAAGCTGG
>NZ_JBFODM010000054.1:0-2892 GCF_040908325.1 Aeromonas sp. R4-1 | reverse complement strand
GTTGAAGAGGCTCGCAACCAGACCGGGGTGTTCATCCTGGCGACCAATGACCACAGCGATACGCTGACTATGGCCGAACTGTTGGCCACCTATAAAGCACAGCAGAATGTCGAGCGAGGCTTTCGTTTTCTCAAGAGCCCGGAGTTTTTAACCTCCTCACTGTACCTGAAAAAACCGGAGCGGATTGAAGCGTTGCTGATGGTGATGACCTGTAGCCTGATGATTTACGCAGCGTTGGAGCACCGGATCAGGCAGGGATTAGTGGCGCAGAACCGCAGTGTGGCGGATATGAAAAAGAAACCGACCCAGCAGCCGACGGCCCGTTGGATCTTTTTGCGCTTTGGTGGCATCCATGAATATCGACTGGGAGAAGCTCCGCCACAAGTAACGGAGCTAACAGGAGACCAGCAGATCATTTTGGAGGTATTGGGTGAGCGCTATCGGCAAATTTATTCCTAAATCAGGTGCGGAATGTCGGATTTACCAGCCTCATCACTACTGTAGCAATAATTGTCACTGAGTTTTAACTCATTGGCTAGCGATCTTATCATTGCAAATGTTATGGACTCTTGACTATTATAGTCGTCAGTACATTTATATAATGGGATGTTATTTATAATTATTCTGCGAGTATTTCCTCTATCATCAAACTTTATCAACTCCTCACTTATTTTCTCACCGTAAAATTGCTCAATATCAAAAGCCTCATTAGCATAAAACTCACTTCTATTTAATAACCCGTAAATTCGATCTTCCTCAGTTTTCAGCTCAGCCAACTCAAGCATTTTTTTATCTGAATTTTTCAGCTCAGGTGAAAGATAGCTAATTTTATAACCCTGTTGTTCAAGCATTGTTAGTAGGGTGAAATTATAATCCAAACACAATTTATGTTGAATAAACAATCGGTTAACCATATGCATTAATGTGGGGTTGTGGCAATACTCATGCAAACGTTCAATAGAGTAATCACACCCCAACGCTGACATCACCAACTCTGTAATGATGTGATCGCTATTTTTATATACCCTATTTTTGCCACCAAGGAGCGCTAAAAATGCATTATTAGCATTCCTCGCTCGGTGGACAAACTGCATAATATCATTAGGCTGAACGAGCCCATTTGAAATAATTGCAGTAAATGTTAGATCCTTATCTATGAAACTAAATCCATTTTTCACAACCGGTGTAAAAATTGACACCAGTTTACTGCTAACATTTTTGTTTATAGCACCATTAGGGAATTTACGAGCAGTGTCAGCATCGATTAATATTTTTTTTGGTGTATTTATTGCATTTACCAAAACGTTAACATTTGATTTTTTTGCATTGTGTGCCTCGTCGCTAAATACAATACATTTTTTGCCACTTGATGCACGCTCATTGATCTTGTTTATAATATCTGGTTTAGTTGTTAAAAAGATTTCTGGCATATTCCTAGGTTTGGATGATCTATATACGAACACTTTTTTATTACTGAGCGTAGCTAAATTTGAAATAAAATCAAATGAGTCCTGACTTAAAAACGCATCGGCAATAACAACAGTGCTGGCATCAGCAATAATTTTTTTGAAATTATCCATCCTTTCAATGTATTCATCAACTGAGACTCTCATGCCCAATTCTGAGTGCATTAAATTAAAAACATCCTCAAACTCATCTATAATCAAAACTTGGCACTTATCCCGGATATGCTTATATTTTTTACTATATAAAATGCTCAGACTAACACCATAGACACCGGTTTCATTTTTGGTGATATCTGTATGATAGTGTCGTTCATCCTGATCAGGATACAGTGAATTCGTGAACGCTCGAGATGGATTTAAAAAAATAGGATGCATACCATTATTCCCAGCCTCGTCAAATGTGGGTATTAGGCAATTAGTTGTTTTACCAGTCCCTGGCGGAGTAACAACTATGTGAATCCCAGGGAAACGATCTAGACACAATCTTTCGTGACAAAGTTCGATATTAGTTTCAGTAATATTATCATTCTTGGTATAGAAATTGTGCGCCAAAGATACCGCGCTCTTTTTAGCAAACAAGTGTTTATTTATAGCCTCGGCGATTCGAGTATGGAATCGATTACTAGTTTGAGACCAAACATAATCTATTAGAGACGTCTGAGACATTATTTCTGGACAAAAATGATGAGAGTTTTCCGCCACAAAATCAATTGCTTCTTTCTCCTCCACCTCATTTTTAGCAAATGGGAGTAGCGTCACCCCTAGATTGAACCTGTTCGAACCTGGCTTAAACTCATGCCCATCCAGCACGACTGTGATCTTATAATCGAATGCAATTTTCACTGCATCAAATCCCGATTTATTGTCACTGATTAATCTTACTGAATTCCTAGACTCACCATCGCCAATAATTTCTACGATTTTATCCCTCAGCGCGTTAGATTCATCAATCCCAAATTTCAACTGGCAGTTTTCGCCACAACTCAACACAAACATATCCACCTCATTTAGTTTTTATAATAATATGGTGGCGTTTTTCAACGCTACACTTTTATTATAGTTATTAAATATTTAAATACTTCTCTAGCATTCACACCTAAAATTTGGCGTAGGTATGCTCCTTAGAGATTTTTTAATCTCTTGGAAGAATTCATAAATATAAATTATGTATCTACATACACTGACTGGTATGTACGAAATGAACGATATGCTGATTCCAATGCGTTTGCAATAGGGCAAATAAAATATCTTGACTTTTCTCTAAAATTATTAGTTAAACATTATAATTGAGCCCTAAAATGGCAAAACTATCTATAAACTCTAATAATTTTGCAGGGCGGGAGCACACTTTGTTGATATTTTAACCAAAGAATAACTGAGCCCGATAGTCGTCATTCCAGCCGGCTCTTTTTAGCTTGTTTCTCTG